>CALAMQ010000032.1 GCA_937925815.1 uncultured Granulosicoccaceae bacterium
CCGAGCATACCCAGACACCAACGCGGTCGCGCGGCAAGCTGCAAGGCTGTATTGAGATTGAATTTGGGCGGCGCTGACAACCCGTTGCGGATGTCTTTGTGTCGTTGACCGAGGATCTGCAAATCGAGCGTAATCATCAGCGCTGAACAGTTCGCTGCCTGCGCCCGGGCGATCAGGTCGTGCACAAAACCTCGGTCACGCATGACATAGAGCTGAAACCAGATCGGGTTGGTGACCGCGGCTGAAACCGCCTCCAACGAACAAATGCTCATGGTCGACAAGGTGAACGGCACCCCAAAAGCCTCTGCCGCTTTGGCTGCGAGAATCTCACCGTCAGGGTGCTGCATGCCAGTGGCACCGGTTGGTGCGATCGCCACCGGCATCGCAGCGTCTTGTCCAACCATGCGCGTTGCCATGCTGCGGCCGCTCATGTCCACCGCCACGCGCTGGCGCAGTTTGATGCGCTGGAAGTCGGCTTCGTTGGCCCGGTATGTCGACTCCGTCCAAGACCCGGAGTCCGCATAACCGAAGAACATGCGCGGCACACGCCGCTTGGCCAGTCGCTTGAGATCGGCGATTTCACAGATTGGGCGCATCAAACAGTCTCTCTGAACGTCTCTGCAAGACATTGTATTGCCGAGCGACACAGCACAACAGCTTTGCGACCACGTGATCCGCTCGCTGGCAGCGATGCGCCCTTTGTGGCAGTCTCGCGGGTCCATGTCGCCCGAGACCTGCTGTGTCCACGCTCCTCGACACGCTCAATCGACCGATCCGCGACCTGCGCATCTCGGTCACTGATCGCTGCAACTTCCGCTGCGTCTACTGCATGCCGCGTGAAGTCTTTGATAGTAACCACGTCTTCCTGCCGCGCCGCGAGCTGCTGTCCTTCGAAGAACTGGAACGACTGGTGCGGCTGTTTGCGGAGGAAGGTGTTCGCAAATTGCGCCTGACCGGTGGCGAGCCTCTGGTCCGCAACGACCTCGAGCAATTGATAGAGCGCCTCGCCAACGTGCACGGCATCGACGACATCGCCATCACCACCAACGCCTCGTTGATCACACCGGCGCGCGCGAAGGGCCTCAGAGACGCCGGGTTGAACCGTGTCAATGTGAGCCTCGACGCACTTGACGATGACACCTTCAAAGCGGTCAACGACGTCGATATCTCTGTGCAGACCGTACTCGACGGCATCGCGCACTGCCGCGACGCAGGCTTTGACGACATCAAAATCAACATGGTGGTCAAGCGCGGCATGAACGAAGACGACGTTCTACCCATGGCCAAGTACTTCCACGGCAGCGGCCATATCTTGCGCTTCATAGAATTCATGGATGTCGGCAACGCCAACGGCTGGCAACCGGACGCTGTCTTCAACGCCCAGCAAATCGTCGACACCATTCACAACGCTTTACCGCTTGAGGCGGTCGAACCCAATTACGCCGGGGAAGTTGCCAAACGCTGGCGCTACACAGATGGCGGCGGTGAAATCGGTGTGATCGGGTCGGTCTCTCAACCCTTCTGCGGCGATTGCCACCGCGCCAGGTTGTCAGCTGTTGGCCAGCTCTACACTTGTCTTTTTGCAAGCATGGGTCATGACTTCAGAAGCTTGCTTCGGGACGGCTCTGACGATGACGCACTGCGCGAGCGGCTGCGGGCCGTATGGTCTCACCGCAGCGACCGTTATTCAGAAGTTCGCGCGTCGCTCGCCGGCACGCCGATCAAGAAAGTCGAGATGTCTTACATCGGCGGCTGATCCGACAACCGGCTCGCAGGCGAGCCGGTTGCAATGCGAACTGACGCCTCACAAGCTCGCGTAAGCCTGTTCGGTGTTCTCTCCGTAGATATCCGCGTGAAAGATCGCTTGCCCGCCCGCACCCATCTCGGCCGTAAGATAGACCGAGTGCACCGGGACGGGACGCTCGAGATGGATGACCTCGGGCTTGTAGTTTGACTCCGCTTCAGCGCTCATCGCACCACCGTCCAACCCCTGAGCGTCGAGCATGGCTGAGGCCAGTGCCATGGGATTTTCAAGCCGCACACAGCCATTGCTGTAAGCACGTGTATCGGTATCAAAAAGGTGCTTGCTCGGCGTGTCGTGCAAGAACACGCTGTGTTTGTTGGGAAAGAGAAACTTCACTTTACCCAGCGCGTTGTCTTCCCCCGCGTCTTGGCGGATGTAGATGTCGCGCTTGCGGCTGGCATACACCGATTTCCAGTTCACGGTTTTGGGGTCAACAGCCTGCCACGCCATGTTAAAAACCCGCATATTCTTGCGATCCAAGTAATTGGGGTCCTTGATGATGGCGGGCAATACACTGCGTGTGGCAATACCATTTGGCACGATCCACGTCGGGTTAAAGACAACGCGGTCAATTGCGCTGACAAGCTGTGGCGTGCGAGTGGCATCTTTACCAACCATGGTGCGACCTGACCACAAGGTGCGATCACCTCGCATGTACTGGGCGTCGAAACCCGCGATATTCACCAGGACATAGTCCTGATCGGGATCCTGTGGCAGCGCCAGAGCACGTGACAAACTCAGTGAAATCGACATCAAGCGCCGCTCTGCTGACACATTTAATGCCGCAAGGGTGGCACTGTCGAGCGCGCCTGACGGCGGAAGATTCACCCGCTGTTGAAAGCGGGCCAGTGCCGCCACCAACGTGTCATCAACAAAGGCCAATCCGCGCGCGCTGTCGAGATCATCCGTCATCGCCAGGCGCTTTCGCACAGCGTAGATTCGGTGATCGCGCTCGCCGGGCAACACGTCTGGGCCAGCTGGGATCACGCCCCAACCACCTGCATCAACGAAACCCTGGTAGCGGTTCTGCAGCGCCTTTAAGGTGCGCACGCGCGACGGCAGCTGCGTGTCCGCTGATTGGTAGTCAACAAATTCCCTTGAATGCGCTTTGGGATCAACCCGGCGCTGCACACGGTTGGGCAACACGTTAGCCAGAAGCGGCGCCACACGTGGGGTGGCGCTGAGTGTCACATCACCGAGGTGTATCACCGGTGGCGCCAACTCACCGTCCTGCAGCGATGCGGCAGAGTCCGCGATCACATTGGATACAGAGGCCAATTTGTCTGAGGAGGAAGCCTTTGACCAGAAACCCATGCCTGGAAGAGGCGTGAGGGCCAACACAGCAGCCGCGGTGCCCGTGAGGGCCATAGACCAAACAGTACTCGCGCGAAATCGCGCAGTATTAAATAGCATTTAAGCATGCTCACCGGTCTAACTCGCCGGTTAAGAAACAACGTTAATCGTCGGTACTAAAACGTGTTTCGGCTGCTTACAAACATTATGTAGTATTTAAATATTCATTTTGGACAGCTTGTGTGGCCGGTGTGACACGCTGTCGGGTTTGGCGCGCAGTGGCACGTGCCGATCCCTTGGGTTTCGCGGGCAGCATTGCGCCACCCGCACCCGTCACGGCCGCGCGCAGGCGCGACCGCGGCTCAGTGGCTGAGAGTCAGCCCGAGCGACCTTCAAGGCTTGCATAGGCCTGATTTGTGTTCTCGCCATACACATCGGCGTGGAAGATGGCTTGGCCTCCCGTGCCCATCTCCGCCGTCAGGTAGACCGAGTGAACGGGCACAGGGCGTTCGAGATGCACCACCTTGGGTTGAGTGTTGGACTCAGCCTTATCGCGCATGCCATCGCCGTCCCAGCCCTGCGCATTGAGCAGTGCTGCAGCCAGATCCATCGGGTTCTCTAGCCGAACGCAGCCGTTACTGAATGCGCGGTTGTCCTGTTCAAAAAGGTGGCGGCTTGAGGTGTCGTGCAGATAGACACTGTACTTATTAGGAAAAAGAAATTTCACTTTGCCCAACACGTTGTGCTCGCCCGCGTCTTGTCGGATAAACAACTTGCGGTTGCGGCTCTTGTAGTAAGCGCGCCAATCGACCGTTGACGGGTCGACCTGTTGCCATGAGCGATCAAACACACGCAGCTTTTTCTTCGCGAGGTAATTGGGGTCTTTCATGATCGCTGGCAACACCGTGCGCGTCGCAATCCCGTTTGGCACGATCCAGGTCGGGTTAAACACCAATCGGTCGATTGCACTGACGAGCTGCGGCGTGCGGGTGCTGTCTTTTCCAACCATGGTCTTACCGGACCAGATTTCTTTATCGCCTCGCATGTACTGGGCGTTGTAGCCGGCGATGTTGACCACGACGTAGTCTTTGTCATCCCCTTGGGGCAAGGTCAGTGCGCGCCCCAAGCTCAATTCAATCGACATCAAGCGTTCAATCGCGGACACGTTCAAGGCCTTGAGTGTCGCTGCATCGAGCGAACCCGAAGGCGGCAGTTGAACACGGGTTTGAAAGCGCGCAATGCCCGCCACCAATTGGTCGTCGAGCAGGTCATCGCCTTCCGCGTTCTTGATATCCAAGGTCATCGCCAAGCGCGCGCGAACCAACAGCAAACGTGGGTCACGCTGACCGGGCGCAACGACTGGGCCTGACGGAATTTCGTCCCAGCCACCGGCGTCGACCAGACGCTGATAGCGAACCCGGAGCGTACGCAGAGAGCGCACTCGCTGAGATTCTCGGCCGGCCTCGCCAATGCCACGTTTGCCGATACTCAGCGCCGGGTTAACCGTCAATGCCGCGGTCCGGGGCACGTTGTCTTCAGCCTCAAGAAGCGCAATATCGACGGGGTCGATCGCGTCGAGCTCAACGGTGGTTGGATCAATTTCCGCAACCGCAATGTGATCTGGACCCGTGGGCGCAAAACGGAAAACCACTGCCATCGATAACGCTATGGCAACCATCGCGAAAATGGCTGAGGGAGGGAAAGTTCTTGCTTGCATCATGTAAGCTCCTGAGCGCCCGCCGGCCAATACCAACCGGGAAGAAAGGTGGTTTGCACCGTCTAGCGGCATCCCGGCCAAAAGTTGGAGCCATTCCGGGCAGCTGTAACCACGCCGCACCCGACGCACAAACGGCGCCTAGCCAGACGCACTGGGCCATGTCGCGGTAGACTGCGCGCTCACTGACTAACGCAAAAATTGCTTTCATGGCCACGCAGCGCTTCCTCACCGGCATCACCACATCCGGCACCCCCCACCTCGGCAACTACGTCGGTGCGATCCGCCCGGCAATCGAGGCGTCCAGGCGAGCGGACACCGAGAACTACTATTTCCTCGCCGACTACCACGCGCTGATCAAGTGCCACGATCCGGCAGTCGTTGCGCAGTCGAGATTAGAGATTGCCGCCACTTGGCTCGCGCTTGGACTCGACCCCGATCGCTGCGTGTTTTACCGCCAGTCTGACGTGCCAGAAGTCATGGAATTGACCTGGATGCTGACCTGCATGACCGCCAAGGGACTCATGAACCGCGCACACGCCTACAAAGCGGTGGTGCAAGAAAACGAAGAGGCCGGCTCACAAGATCCCGACAAGGGCATCACCATGGGGTTGTTTAGCTACCCCGTGCTCATGGCAGCTGACATCCTGATTTTTAAAGCCACTCACGTACCCGTTGGCCGCGACCAAATTCAGCACCTCGAAATGGCGCGCGATATCGCACAGCGGTTTAACCACCACTACGGAGAGTTGTTGGTGCTTCCCGAAGTGGTGGTGCCAGAGGAAGGTTCGACACTCGCAGGCCTCGACGGGCGCAAGATGAGCAAGAGCTATAACAACACCATCCCGCTGTTCGAGACCGAGAAGAAACTGCGCAAATCGGTGATGCGTATTGTGACCAATTCGCTCGAGCCAGGCGAACCCAAAGACACCGAAGGCAATTCACTCTTCGCAATCTGGCGCGCTTTCTCGTCAGCTGAAGAGACAGCGGAAGCGGCGCAATGGTTTGCAGAGGGCATTGGCTGGGGTGACATGAAGCAAAAGCTCTTTGAGAAACTCAACAGCGAGCTGGCCGAGCCCCGTGAACGCTACAACGCGCTGATGGCAAACCCCGCTGAGGTTGAATCCATATTGCAAGCCGGTGCAGCGCGTGCACGCGCCGAGAGTGGACCCTTCGTGGAGCAACTGCGCGAAGCAGTCGGCCTGGTGCGCGCATGAACAACCCCGTCCTTGCCGAGGTTACACGCGGCGGCATCGTCGAGAGTTTTCACACTGGCGCGGTGATCGCGGTTGACGCAAGCGGTGCCACGCGTTTTTCACTTGGCGATGTCGATCGCCCCGTCTTTCCACGCTCGGCGTATAAACCCCTGCAAAGCCTCGCGCTGATCGAAAGTGGTGCGGCGGCCGCGCACGCCCTCAGCGCGAGCGACATCGCCCTCGCCTGCGCCTCGCACAACGGTGAAGCGATCCACCACGACCGGGTCAGTGCCTGGCTGACTGAGATAGGGCTAGACCTCGAAGCCCTTGCCTGTGGCGTTGACACGCCCATGGAAGCCCAGTGCAAAGCGGCGTTTCACCGCGCCCAAGGCACACCGGACCGCGCGTTCCACAATTGCTCAGGCAAGCACGCAGGCATGTTGACGCTGTGCACTCACGCGGGACACAGCACCGACAACTACCAACTCTACGACCACCCAAGTCAACAGCACTGGATCAATATCTTGGGTGAGATGTGTGGGATCGACGCGGGCAGATGCACCTGGGACTACGACGGCTGCGGATTGCCAGCACTCTCAATGCCGTTGCGCGCAGTCGCGACCGGATTTGCAAGACTGGCAACGCCCGCCACCTTGACCGGCGCACGAGCAGAGGCTGCCACAACCATCCACAACGCTTGCACAGCACATCCAATGATGGTCGCCGGCACCGGTCGGGCCTGCACCCGCGTGATGGAAGCACTCGAGGGTGCGGCACTTGTGAAAACAGGCGCCGAAGGGGTTTTTGCCGGCAGCGTGCCATCGCTAGGACTCGGCTTTGCACTCAAGATTGACGACGGCAGTCAGCGCGGCAGCGAGGTTGCGCTCAGCGCCGTACTCGACGCCCTTGATTTGATCGACGACCAATCACGCAGCGCACTGGCACCCACCCTCTCACCTCCGGTGGTCAATTCACGCGGGCAGCAAGTTGGCACGCTGCGCGCACCAGACAGCCTCGTATCAACATTGCGTGGATCGAGTCCGCGCTTGTGAGAGGGCGGTTATGAGTTTCACGCTCTGGCTTGGCTTCGTTGTCACCTGCGCCGCGATCCTAGTGATACCAGGACCTACAGTCATCACTGTGGTCGCCTGGTCGCTCGCACACGGTCGCCGGCTCGCACTGCCGTTGGCGTTGGCAGTCGCGGTAGGTGATGCCACCGCACTGCTGTTGTGCCTGTTCGGGCTAGGTGTGTTGTTGGAGACTTCGGCCGCCGCTTTCCTCGCGGTCAAACTGGCCGGCGCCGCGTACTTGTTCTGGCTGGGTGTGAACTTAATCAGAAACGGTATTCAATTGAGCTTGCCTCAGGCTGACAACGCACCGCTGACGCGGATGCTTTTTCACACTTGGTTCGTGACCGCGTGCAACCCCAAAGGCATCACGTTCTTTCTCGCGTTTATGCCGCAATTTGTGGATCCGTCGCAGCCCGTGGCAGCGCAATTAGCGCTGCTCGGCACAACCTTTGTGGTGCTTGCTGCCATTAACGCCGCAGGTTTCGCACTGCTCGCAGCCAACGCGCGTCAGTGGCTCAACGCCCCGGAGCACAGCCGACCACTCGCACTCGGTGGCGGTGGCTTACTGTGCGGTGCCGGCGTCTGGACGCTGCTGGCACGCTGACGTGGCATACACGAGCGCATCAGACACTTGGTTGAATGCGTGCAGCGCACTGGCGGTGACCCGCGACCCGTCACCGCCGGCGTCAACATCCCCGCTTGACGGTACGCCACTCCACTATCCACGATTGCCCGTCGTTGACATCAACTCAGCTCGCAGCAGACAGTGGGCACAGACCCCACTACGCGACCGCCAACGTGGCTTAAGCCGCTTCGCATCCGTACTGAAAGACCATGCGTCGACACTCTCAATGGCGTTGTGCCTTGAATCGGGCAACCCACTTGGACAGTGCCTGCGCTTGATCGACGCGGCAATCGAACATTTCAGCGCCGCCGCAACGGTATTGCAATGGCCCGCCACGACTGACTCATCAGACTGGGTTCCGCGCAGACACGTCGATGTGATCGGCCACCCCTCGCAGAGCCTCGCCGACGACACCGCCCGCCTCGCCAGTGCACTGACGTGTGGGTGCACCTGCCGATGGCAGGCACCCACAGGACGACACGCGGTCGCCAGACTTTTTTTGCATCTCTGGCACAGCTGCCAAGAGACAGCGATGAGCGCTCTTCACACGTGGACTGTCACCCGACCCGGCACCAACTTGGACGGCTTGCCGACACGAACACAGGTGTGGATCGCGCCGTCAGCACCCATCGAGCAGGCAGTCGATGATATTGTGTCAGGCTTGTGCTGGCATCTGGGCGAAGGTGCTCACAGCGTACGCAATGTGATGGTCGATCACGCGCTGATGTGGGAGATGGAACAGCGTCTCACTGCAGCAATCAAAAATATGGCGCACCTCGATGCGCGTGACAACAACAGCATGTGGCCTGCACACCTGCCACGCCCAGTCCTGAAAATCGCGCCCACAAGCGGGGCGGAGCGCCCTCCCGGCCCAGAATTGACTTTGAACCTGATGGCAATCAGCGAGCTGCCGCCACTGGACCATGATCTGGCCGCGCTGAGCATCTACTCATACGACTATCGAGAAATCGACTACGTTAAGCGCATGAGCGCTGGCCGCAGTACGCAGCTCTGTGTCAACTGCCAGCCCTTCGATGACTTGAGCATGAATGCACAAGCATGGCACGAGTGGCTGCAACCGCGAATCCGCAAAACGCGGGTGGAGGCCCCATGGTAAAAAAGCTGATCAAGCACTGTTTAGCACTCACTAACGCGCGACACCTGTGGATGCCTTTGCTCGCCGCGTTGTGTGTGATGGCCATGGCACAGGGTCGGTGGCTAGACGACAGCAGCGAGAAACACATCGACAGTGCGCTGCAGCGGGCGCTGGTCGCATTCGCAGTCGCCCGTGCCATGAACGGTGTCGTGTCAGTGGCGCAGGGGACAGAGTTTGCACTAGAGCCTGCCGGCATCGGCGTCAACTTTGCGCCCGGCCAAGTGCTCGACCCAATAAACGACATGATCGAGCGCTTTGCCTGGGTCATGCTGGCAGCGAGCAGCTCGCTCGGCGTGCAAAAAGCACTTCTTAGCATGAGCGCGTGGTGGCTAACCAATGCGCTACTGGCTGTGACGCTGGTGGTTTGTGTGGTCGGGTTGTTACGCGATTGGTGGTCTCACCCGCCATTTCGACTCTGGGCGCGTCGCGCCCTGCTCGCGGTCATGGTGTTGCGCTTTGCGGTGCCGGTGACAGTGCTGCTCGGGGACATCGCCTACCAACAGTTTCTCGAGCCGCAATACACCCAAGCGCAAAGCGAACTCGAAGCGACGCGAGACCGAATCGGTGTGGTCAACGAATCCTTGCAAAGTGGCACCGGCGAGACTGGCATCCTGTCGCAACTTGGCAACGCCGCGCGCAGCCTCGCCAACTGGCAGCAGAGCCTGGCAGCCTACGAACAGGCCGCATCGGACGCGGCTGAGAGCACCTTGCAGTTGATCGTGGTGTTCTTACTGCAGTCTGTGATCCTGCCGTTGCTGTTTCTGACCGCACTCTTGCGGTTCCTGCGGGCTCTGTCCTAAGACTGACGATACACGGCGTAGCGGCAGGTGCTCGCAACCGCGTGTATTCACATTTGGCATCGCCAACTGGCCGCTATGACCCTATTGATCTCCTGCACACTGCCAGTTTCCTATTTGTCCGCTGTCCAGGGACAGAGGACAGTGCTAGACTGCTGGACAGGCACTGACTTTGCTCTATTTGTCCTCTGTCCCTGGACACAGGACAAGTAGAGCCTGACACTATGAAAGGTCAAGACATCGTTCTACTGCTGAAACTGATCAGCTTCGAGCAGTCAACATTTGCGAACGGAGACACCAACCCCGGCATCACGGTTCGAGGATTGGAGCGCTACACGGGCATCAGCAAAAGCGAAGTCAACTCTGCACTCCACCGGTGTGTGCGATCAGGACTGGCTACACCAACATCTCGCAAGCGAAATCTGTCGGTCAACCGCCAAGCGCTACTCGATTTCATCCACTACGGATTGCCCTATGTGTTTCCCGTTGCGCCAGCTGAATTAACAAGAGGGATTCCCACAGCATTTGCAGCACCGGTGCTCAATAAAAAAATCTTCTCTGCAGGAAAAATTATTCCTGTCTGGCCCGACCCTACCGCCAGCGAAATGGGAGAAGCCATAAAGCCGCTATATCACAGCGTGACACTCGCTGTGAAAGAAGACGATCGTCTCTACGCCTATTTGGCGCTGGTTGATGCAATCAGGCTTGGCAACGCAAGGGAGAAAAACACCGCGACGGTCGAGCTGAGAAAGGCAATAGCACCAAGATGAAATCAGCCACTGAAACCGCGCAGTTCATGTTGGAGACGGTAGCTAATACACTCGGTGACGACTTGTTGCGTTCTGCTGCATTTGTTGGCGGGTGTACCACTGGACTGTTGGTCACTGACGAATTCAGTCGCCAAGGCATCCGGTTCACCGACGATGTTGATTTGATCGTGGGTGTTATTGGCAAGGGTGGGTGGCAGATATTACGCGATCAACTGATCACACGCGGATTCCAAGAATCACATCGCGATTCAATCGTGTGCCGTTTGCGGATTGATGACATCAAAGTCGATTTCATGCCGGACGACGCTGACGTATTGGGTTTCACAAACCGCTGGTACCACGTTGCACTCAAAACAGCCCAGCCTTATCGCCTGAAGCCCAAACGGCTGATTAAACTTGTAACCCCGCCGCTCTTCATAGCGACCAAGTTAGAAGCCTACAAGGGACGAGGACACGGCGACTTGCTAAGCAGCCACGACATTGAAGACATTCTGACACTGGTAGACGGCAGATCGGAGCTTGCCGAGGAAATTCGCACCGGTCGACCGGATGTCGCCACATACATCGCCGAAGAGCTCAGATCGGCAATGGCTCTACCCGAACTCCTTTACGCCGTCCAAAGTACATCGCGCGGTAATGCAGCGCGCGCAGAGCTCATATTCGACAGACTCGATGCGATTATCGCGTATCAAAAAACACCCTGAGGCCTTGACTGTACTTCACGCAAAAGCTAAGCGACATAGCTAGGTGGCGTAGTGATGTTACTGAGTGCGCAAAAGCCCAGAAAACCGCACCCAGGCGCGACAAATTAGCTAACATGGTAACTAAATTGCCGAATCAAAGAATAAGATCACACCAATGCCTACAATCCATTTCCTAGACTCCGACGGGGCCACCCACTCAGTGGACGCAGCGGCAGGCCTCTCCGTTATGGAAGCAGCCGTCAACAACGGCGTCCCAGGTATTGCCGCTGAATGTGGCGGCGCCTGCGCGTGCGCGACCTGCCATGTCTACATCTCCAGCGACGCCTCGTTACCTAGCGCAGATGGTATGGAAACCGACATGCTGGAATTTGCCTGGGAGCCAAAAGCCAACTCGCGCCTGTCCTGTCAGATCGAGATCACTGACGACATGGACGGGATGACGTTCACGATCCCAGCCGAGCAAGCCTGACA
>CALAMQ010000033.1 GCA_937925815.1 uncultured Granulosicoccaceae bacterium
GCCACCACCTGAATCTTCGTCGTCCGTGTCATCAGTGTCGTCGGTGTCATCCGTATCGTCGGTGTCGTCAGTCCCGTCGAGCGTGGTCACCGCGCTGGAGACCGCCGCAGAGCTTTGACCTGTTGCAGATTCGGCGACAACCGACACGGTGTACGTGTCTGCTGGGATACCGGTGAAGCTTGCTGTGGTTGTGCCGGCAGCCGTGGTCACGGTGCCTGCCGCCGTGTCCGTGCTGTCAAGCAAAGTGACGACGTAACCCGTTGGGGTTGCGCCGGCCGCCGGTGCTGACCAAGTCACGCTCTCAATTGAGGTGCTGTCGCTGCTGAGCATGGCATCTACGCTGGTGGCCGCTTGGATGATCGTGCTGGCGTCGTAGTTTGCGCCCATGAAGGTCTCGGAGGCGCTGTTAGCGACGATGCCCGTGCCATCCATTGAAAAGCGCGTTGGTGACACGGATGCAATGGTCGCAGCCGGCAGCGCCAGATCGCCTGAGAGGCCAGTGCCGACAGCTTCGAGCATGGTCAGTGAGCCTGCGCTGTAGTCAGGAATCTCACCCGTGACCAGTGTGTTGTTGGCGCTGAGCACTTCGAGAGTTGATGCTGATGCGGCCAAGGTGTCAGTCAAATCCCCTTCGAGGGCCGTGTTGCCGTCGATGTTCAGCTCAACCAACGCTGCGCCACCAATCTGACCCGCCATGCCAGTGAACGCGCTGTCGTCAAGACCCACGAACTGGAGCTGTGTCATCGCGCTCATGTCTGGGATGGTGCCAGAGGTCGAGGCGTTGTTGACCGCAAACATGCGCACGTCAGAGAACGCGCTCATATCAGAGGGCATTGCACCTGACATGGTGTTCACAGCCGCGGTGGTGTTGGAGTAGTTGATCGAGAGCAGGTCACCCTCAACGCCAGCCAATGCCGCGAAAAACTGCGCTGCGGTCATGGTCATGTTGGCGTTCGGGATCTCGATGTTGGTCATGTTGCCAGACCCATCGCAAATAATGCCGGCGTAGGTGCACTCGTCGTCCCCTGGGGTGGTTGTCCACGCGGCGCCTGTGAAAGTCGTGCCGTTGGGGTAAGCGGTGGTTGCAGCGCCAACGCCGGTCCAGCCAGTGTTGACCCAGGTCACGTCAGGCATGGTGTTGCCGTTTGCAGCGTAGATCGCGTCAACAACAGCGCGGTTTTCTGCGTCTCCAGCAAAAGCCTGACCTGAGACTGTCAGCGCTACGGCGAGCGCGGAAAGTGACAATTTTACATTCATGTGCGTGTTTCCCACGTTATTCAAGAAGGGGTTGTGTTGGGGTTGCGCGAGCGGCGTGCGCTTGGCGTTTGTTCTGTTGTTCGCCAAAAAATAGAACACAGGATTTCGTTCTGCACGGCTCGGACCAATTTTGTGCGTGTTGCAGCTAAAGATTTGAAATCTGTAATGAAGTCAAGCATTTGGCACTTATACCTGTGCTGGTTTTCTGACGCTGTTTCATTATGGTTACGTCCGTATTTTGACGCTGTGATAGACTTCTCAAATTTTGCCGGTGTCATGAATGGTCGAGCACACAGCGCGCGTTGGCGTGGTAGGGGCTGCGGGGAAAATGGGGCGCACAATCGTCCAGTCTCTCGCGGAAACGGAGCACGCCGAGCTCAGCGCGGCAACTGAGTACGCGGGCAGCAGTTTGCTCGGCGCAGACGCGGCCGACCTCGCGGGAATAACGGAGAAAAGCGGTGTTTTGGTCACCGCCGATATCGCCGCCGCCGCCGTCGCATCCGATGTGATGATCGATTTCACCCGGCCGGCGTCAACGCTCGCCTCGCTCGACGCCTGCCTCGCCAGTGGAACTGCCATTGTGATCGGCACCACAGGCTTTACTGAGGCCGAGCGTGCACGCGTTGAAGCCGCCGCTGCCAAGATTCCCGTGCTCGTGTCCGCCAACTTCAGCGTTGGTGTCAATGTGCTGTTGAATTTGCTCGAGCGTGCTGCGAGCGTGCTCGGTGATGATTACGATATTGAAGTGGTCGAGGCGCACCACCGTCACAAGGTGGATTCTCCTTCGGGCACGGCGCTGGCCATGGGCGAGGCGCTTGCGCGCGGACGTGGTATCGACCTCAGCGAGTCGGTGTTTTGTCGACACGGCGAGGACGGCCCGAGGCCCAAAGGCGTGATCGGTTTTCAAACCGTGCGCGGTGGCGACGTGGTCGGCGAGCACATGGCGCTCTTTCTAGGCGACGGTGAGCGCGTTGAAATCGGCCACCGCGCGAGCAGCCGTTTCAATTTTTCACGTGGCGCGGTGCGCGCCGCGTTGTGGCTGTCCGGACGGGCAGCGGGATTTTATTCAATGCAGGATGTGCTCGCTGACGCGCTCGAGCGCTGAGCCGCCGCATTTCAGGAGAACGATATGAACTACGCAGCGCTTTTCCCGGGCCAGGGATCGCAATCTGTGGGCATGCTCGCGGCGCTTGCCGCCTCAGAGTCTTGCGTCACCGAAACCTTTGCCGAGGCGTCGGACATCATGGGCCAAGACCTGTGGGCGCTCGCGCAGACAGGGCCGGAGGACACGCTCAAACAAACCGAGATCACGCAGCCGCTGATGTTTGCAGCCGGTGTGTCGGTGTGGCGTGCCTGGCGCGCGCGCGGTGGCGCTCTGCCAGTGTTGGCCGCAGGCCACAGTCTTGGCGAGTACAGCGCGCTGGTCGCAGCTGGCGTGTTTGAATTTCGCAACGCCATGGCGCTGGTGGTCGAGCGCGGCCGTTTGATGGCCTCCGCGGTGCCGCCGGGCGAGGGCGGTATGGCCGCAATCATCGGTTTGGATGATGACGCTGTGACCGCGCTGTGTGAGTCGCTTTCGGGGCAGCGCGTGGTTGAGGCTGTGAATTTCAATTCGCCAAGCCAGGTTGTGATCAGTGGTCACGTCGACGCCCTCGAGCAGGCGTGCGCGCGCGCAAAAGAGCAGGGTGCAAAGCGCGCCATGATGCTGCCGGTGAGTGTGCCCAATCACTCATCTTTGATGGGCGATGTGGTGGCGCCGCTCGCGGCGGCCATTGACCGCGCCTCGCCAAGCGAGCCGCACTTTGAGGTGTTGCAAAACAACGAAGCGTCCGCGCCAGCGTCATTGACAGAGCTGGTCGCTTCCCTCAAACAGCACGTGACCAACCCGGTGCGCTGGAGTGCCACGCTTCGCAATGTGCGTGCGCAAGGTTGCGATACCGTGATTGAATTTGGTCCGGGCAAAGTGCTGGCGGGCCTCGCCAAACGCACGGATAAGTCATTTACCATCTTGGCGATTGACGACGACGCAAGTCTCGACAGCGCCCTCAATACCCTAAACACCGCGGAGGACGTGTCACTGTGAGTACCCCACTGGAGAACGAGATTGTGTTGGTGACCGGCGCGAGCCGTGGCATTGGCCGCGCGATCGCCACAGCCATGGCAGCGGCGGGCGCGACAGTGATTGGCACCGCCACGAGTTCCGCGGGTGCAGAGGCAATCACTGAACGGCTGCAGAGCGACGGTGGGCGCGGTGAGGGGCGGGTGTTGAACGTGACTGACGCCGGGCAAGTTACAGAGGTCACAGCGGATATTGCCAAAGCCCACGGTGCGATTTCGGTGTTGGTCAACAACGCAGGTATTACGCGCGACAATCTCATGCTGCGCATGAAAGACGATGAATGGGACGACATCATCAACACCAATTTGAGTGCGGTGTTTCGGGTGAGCAAAGCCTGCTTGCGCGGCATGGTCAAAGCGCGGCGCGGCCGCATCATTAATATCTCGTCGGTTGTCGGCGCCACCGGAAACCCAGGTCAGGCCAATTACGCTGCGGCCAAAGCCGGGCTTGAAGGATTCAGCAAGTCGCTTGCGCGCGAACTCGGGGGCCGTGGAGTGACCGTCAACTGCATTGCGCCGGGATTTATTCAGTCGGACATGACCGAAGTACTCGGCGACGACATCAAGGCTAAACTGCAAGAGCAAATCGCGCTTGGCAGGCTGGGTCAGCCCGAGGAAGTTGCGGCGGCTGCGGTGTTCCTTGCCTCTGCTGGCGGCGCTTACATCACAGGCCATACCTTGCACGTCAACGGTGGCATGCACATGGCGTGACGCGTCGCGACGCGTTGTGGTGGTAGTGGCAGTCCAAATTACTTACACTATGCCGTCGGGCGATCCACGCCCAATCTTTTAATTGCCGGAGGGTATCCTGGAATGAGCAGCGTCGAAGAGCGCGTCAGAAAAATCGTGGTTGAGCAGCTTGGTGTTAAGACTGAAGAGGTCACCATCACTGCTTCCTTCGTAGACGACTTAGGGGCCGATTCGCTCGATACCGTGGAGCTGGTGATGGCTCTTGAAGAGGAATTCGAGTGCGAAATCCCAGACGAGGAAGCCGAGAAGATCACCACCGTGCAGCAGGCGATCAACTACATCAACGAACACCTCGAGAGCTGATACGCACTGTGTCAGAACTCCGGCCGCAGTCAAGTTGACTGCGGCCTTTTGTGTTTTTAAAGAGCGTGAAATCGACCGGCGGCAACCGCTGGTCGCAGTGACAGATTGAAAGTGTTTGAGGTCGCTGATGTGGGTTTGCACAACTGACCGGGTATCGGCAGGGCGTGCGGCACATACGAGGCAATCCGTCGGACACAGATGCATTTAGAGGCGCGCACTCATGAGCAAAAGACGAGTAGTGGTGACCGGTCTGGGGATAGTCAGCCCGGTTGGTAACAATATTGACGACGCGTGGGCCAATATTTTGGCTGGCGTGTCCGGGGCGGCACCTGTAGAAACCTTTGACACCGAAGGTTTCGGCACGCGTTTCAGCTGCTCGGTCAAAAATTTTGACCTCGCGCCCTACCTCACAGCCAAAGACGCGCGCAAGATGGATGAATTTATCCACTACGGCATGGCTGCGGGAATTCAGGCCATCCAAGACAGCGGCATTGACACCATTGATAACCTCGACGCCGAGCGTGTCGGGGTTGCGATTGGCTCCGGTATTGGCGGACTGCCCAATATCGAGGCCCAAAAGCTGGTGCTCAACGAGCGCGGCCCGCGCAAGATTTCCCCGTTTTTTATCCCGTCCTCGATCATCAACATGATCTCGGGCAACCTCTCGATTCGCTACGGCTTCCAAGGCCCGAACTACGCCATTGTCACGGCCTGCACAACCGGCACCCACAACATCGGTGACGCGGCCCGCACCATTGCATACGGTGACGCCGACGTCATGGTTGCGGGCGGCGCTGAAATGGCAACCAGTCCACTCGGCCTCGCGGGTTTTGGCGCTGCCAGAGCGCTCTCGCAACGCAACGATGACCCCGCCGCAGCAAGCCGCCCTTGGGATGCAGACCGCGACGGCTTTGTGCTCGGCGATGGCGCGGGTGTACTGGTGCTCGAAGCCTATGAGCACGCCGTGGCGCGCGGCGCCAACATCTACTGCGAACTCGCCGGGTACGGCATGAGTGGTGACGCCTATCACATGACCCAGCCTGCCGAGAACGGTGACGGTGCGCGGCGGTGCATGGTCAACGCGCTGCGTGACGGCGGCATCAACCTTGATGAAGTTGGCTACATCAACGCGCACGGCACATCCACGCCAGCGGGCGACGTGGCCGAGACCGAGGCGGTCAAAGGTTGCTTTGGTGACCACGCTAGAACCCTGAAAGTGAGTTCGACAAAATCCATGACCGGTCACTTGCTCGGTGCGGCTGGTGGTATTGAAGCGGTGTTCTCGGTATTGGCCTTGCGCGATAAAGTCGCGCCTCCGACCATCAACCTCGACAACCCTGACCCCAAGTGTGATCTCAACTTCGTGCCGCACCAACCCCAAGACCTCGACACTGACGTGGTCTTGTCCAATTCCTTTGGTTTTGGTGGCACCAACGGCACGGTCGTGTTCCGGCGTGTTTGAGCAGCGGAGCTGAATCGCTGTGCGGTCGATGTTGTTCGCGGTGTTGGCGGTGGCCGTCTGCGCCGCGGTCTTGCTGTCTCAGGCGATCCCCGAACGTCTGCAGAAGACGCTCAACCTCGACGCGCCCACACCCTTTGTCGTCGCGCAGGGTGATCACCTCCGCGCGGTCAACCGCCGCTTGGCCGAGAGTGGGCTGACCGACGACGCGCAGTCGATGTATTGGCTTGCGCGGTATCAGGGGCGAGCTGGGCAGATTAAAGCCGGTGAATACCTGCTCAATCCGGGCATGACGCTCGATGACACGCTCGATATGCTGGTACGTGGCGAAGTTGTGCAACACGCGTTCACGGTGATCGAGGGCTGGACGGCGGCGCAGTTGCGCAGCGCGCTCGCAGCCGACGCCCGCTTGATTGACGACACCGCGGGCTTGAGTGCAGACGAGCTGGTGCAACAACTCGGTATCGATGCGGGCCATATCGAAGGACAGTTTTTGCCAGAGACCTATTTTTTCACCGCTGGCAGCACGGTCTCTGCGCTACTGCGCCGCGCGCACGCAGCGCTCAACTCAGCCTTGGAAGACGCCTGGCAAGACCGCGCAGAGGCGCTGCCACTGAGCTCGCCCTATGAGGCGCTTATCATGGCCTCGATCATTGAAAAAGAAACCGGCCAAGCGAGCGAACGACGCACGATCTCCGGCGTCTTCAACCGCCGTTTGGTCAAAGGCATGCGCTTGCAGACTGACCCCACTGTGATCTACGGCATCGGCCCTGAATTTGATGGCGATATCAGGCGACGGGATTTGGTCACAGATACGCCGTACAACACCTACACTCGTCACGGCTTGCCGCCGACCCCGATCGCGCTCGCCGGGCGTGCGTCCATTGATGCCGCAGTTGACCCGGAAGACGGCGAAGCGCTTTTCTTTGTCTCGCGTGGCGACGGCAGTCACGTGTTTTCCAAAACCTTGGCCGACCATGAGGCGGCTGTGCGGCAATACCAGTTGAAGCGTTGATGTCAGGTCTTTTTATCACTGTCGAGGGCAGCGAAGGCAGCGGCAAGTCCACCGGCTGCGCGCATTTGCAGTCGCGATTTGAGCAGTGCGGTCACCGCGTTGTGCTCACGCGCGAGCCCGGTGGTACTCGGCTCGGTGAAGTCCTGCGCGACATCGTGCTGACCCGAGATGATCTCGCCTGCACCGCGATGTCTGAGCTTCTCATTGTCTTTGCCGCGCGTGCGCAACACCTCGCTGATGTGATCGAGCCCGCACTGGCGCGCGGTGACATCGTATTGTGTGACCGCTTCACCGAGGCGAGTTACGCCTACCAGGGCGCGGGGCGCGAGCTCGGCAATGAAGCTGTCCGCGTGTTGGAGCAGCTGGTGCACAGCGAGCGTCAACCGGATCTCACCTTGTTGCTCGATGTGTCGCCCGAAATTGGGCTTGCGCGTGCGAAGAGCGCCGGCCGTCTCGACAAGATTGAGCGTGAATCGATGGCCTTTTTTGAGCGCGTGCGCAGTGGATACCTCGAGCGCGCGCGTGCCCACCCTGAACGCATTCGCGTGATCGACGGCGGGCCTGAACCCTCCGAGGTGCAGCGCGTGCTCTGGAGCACCGCAGCTGAGCTTGCGACGGCCAGAGGGTTGGCCTGTTGAGCGCACCGGCCTACCCGTGGCTCGACACAGTGTGGGAGCAATTTCGGGTATCAAAACAACAGGGTCGGTTGGGGCACGCGGTGTTGATCGTTGGGCCGGAGGGGGTTGGCAAGCGCGCGCTCGCAGAGTCGGTCACCCGCGCGTTGCTCTGCCGCCATGACGACCAACAACAACGCCCTTGCGGGCAGTGCCCGGCTTGCGTTCAGGTTGAACAAGGCTCACACCCCGATGTGCACCGTGTTGAGGCAGATGAGAAGACCGGCAGCATTGGTATTGCCTCGGTGCGTGACACCTGCGCGCAGCTGCTGATGACCTCGCAGATGGCGGGGTACCGCATCGGCCTTTTTCCCGATATCGAGCGCTGCAGTGTCAGCGCGGCAAACAGTTTGCTGAAAACCTTGGAAGAACCGCCGCCCGGTGTGTTCATGATGTTGATCAGTTCCAGGCCAGGGCGCTTGCCGGCGACCATCCGCTCGCGCTGTCAGCTGTGGCGCTGTGCGTCGCCGCACCCGACGCAGGCGGTCCCGTGGCTGGCATCGCAAGGTGTCGCCGACCCGGAATCTGCTCTGGCGTTGGCCGGTGGTGCTCCACTTCGCGCACTCAAGGCGGACGTTGGAGAGGTCCTCTCTGAGCTCGATGCCACTTTGCAGGCGGTGATGACCGGTCAACAATCCATTGCGCGTGCAGCGCGGCTGCTCGAGCCGCATGGATCAGAAGCTGTGTTGGCGCCCTTGCTCGGGCTGATTGACCGCGCGATCACCACCGGCATGACCGCTGGGCCGTCTGGCCTTCAATTTGCTTGCTTCGGGGTAACTCGAACGGCGAGGCAGCTGTACGCCTGGCGGGATACGGTGCTGCGCGAAATAGTGCGCGACAGTACGGGTCTCAACGAGCTGGCCACCTTGGAACGCGCCTTGGCTGCGGGTCGACAAGAGGCGCCAGCTGCTGTGATCTAACACCGTTCCCCGTGCCACCAGACTGCTATTTGGAGACACCATGGAACACAACGGAACCGGCGTTATTTCGTTGAGCATCAAGGACCGGGGCGCGCTGAGCGCGGCCTACATGCCATTTGTTGTCAACGGTGGGGTGTTTGTTCCCACTCAGCGACTCTATCGCCTGGGTGACAAGGTGTTTGTCTTCTTAAAATTGCTAGATCAGTCAGTGCGCTTGCCTGTCTCGTGTCAAGTTGTGTGGATGACGCCGCACGGTGCGCAAGGCAATAAAGTGCCGGGTGTCGGACTACAGTTCAGCGATGGGGATGGCGGGCGAACTAAGGCGACTATCGAAGAGATGCTCAAAGAGTCCCGCGGGTCGCAAACAACAAGCACGATGTAAACGTCCACTGTTTTTGGTCGATAGAGTGTGAGCCGCGCCCGATCGGTTACGACCGGGTCCTGGCGAATCCCTGTCTCAGAGGCCTGCGCAGTTCACCGTAGGCTTAATTGCTCCCCAAGCCGTTTCTGGCTGTTATAATCGACGCAATGTGCATGCGCTCCGGGGCGCTTTTCGTGCGTCCCGTCGATCTGCGCTCGCGTTTGCTTTTTCAGCTTCACCAGGAAATCCGCGTGCAAGGTAAAACCATAACGCTGACGAAGGGTTTGGATGTTCCGATAGGCGGGCAACCACGCCAGACTATCGAAGACGGCCCGGTTGTCAGTTCCGTTGCTGTATTAGGCCGTGATTACCACGGGCTCAAACCCACGATGGCAGTGCAACAGGGCGACCGCGTGACAGCGGGACAAGTGCTGTTCACGGACAAACGTAACCCGGGCGTGCAGTTCACAGCCCCCGGCAGCGGCACGGTCAGCGCCATCAATCGTGGCGCACGCCGTGTGTTGCAGTCGGTGGTGATCAACCTCGACGACAGCAACGAATCACGCAGTTTTGATTCGGTCGATCCAAGCGACGGCGACGCGGTGCGCGCGCTGTTGATCGACAGCGGTGTCTGGACGGCGTTGCGCTCGCGACCTTACAGCAAGGTCCCGGCTGTCGACGCCTCGCCGGCGGCGATATTTGTAACCGCTATAGACACGCGCCCCTTGGCGCCGGACCCTGCAGTGGTACTGGCTGATCAGGCCGAGGCATTCGAGACCGGATTGCGTGCGCTGAGTTCGCTCGCACCAGCGGTCAACGTGTGCACCGGCACTGGCGGCAATATCCCAACGCCGTCTCAAGCGGGCGTAAGTTGTCATCAATTTGACGGGCCGCACCCGGCGGGTCTCGCTGGTACCCACATCAATCAGCTGCACCCTGTGACGCAACAAAAGCAGGTTTGGACGGTTGGATACCAAGACGTGGTCGCAATCGGTCACTTGGTTTCAACCGGTCAGCTGTACCTCGAGCGCGTGGTCGCGCTCGCTGGGCCAAAAGTGCGTGAACCGCGCCTGCTGCGCACACGCCTCGGTGCCAACACCGACGACCTAGTCAAAGACCAGATCGAAGACGGCCCAGTGCGCATTTTGTCGGGCTCAGTACTTGACGGTTTCAATGCTCAGGGTTCGAGCGCGTGGCTCGGCCGCTACAGCCAACAAGTGGTTGCGCTGGCCGACGGCAGGCCCCGGCAGTTCATGCACTGGGTTAATCCGCTGCTCAAAGGCTGGTATTCCAGCTTGCCAGTGTTTTTCAAAGGCGGTGGTGATTCGCTGTCTTTTAACACCTCTCAAAATGGCAGCCGACGCGCGATGGTGCCAATTGGCAACTACGAGCGTGTTGTGCCTCAAGACGTGTTGATCACCCAACTGTTGCGTGCGTTGCTCGTGCGCGACACGGATGAAGCGCAACGCCTTGGTGTGCTCGACTTCGACGAGGAAGACCTCGCGCTGTGCACCTTTGTCTGCCACAGCAAGTACGAGTACGGAGAAGCACTCCGTGAAAGCCTTGAAATCATTGAGAAGGACGGCTGATCATGAAATGGCTGCGTGATTACCTCGACAGCATCGAGCCGCTATTCGTACGCGGTGGCCGGCTCGAAAAATTCTACGCGCTCTACGAAGCGGCTGACACACTGTTGTTCAGCCCGCCGGAGACGACCCGAGCTGCGCCGCACATTCGCGACGCACTCGACCTCAAACGCGTGATGGCCTATGTCTGGCTCGCGACTTTCCCGTGCATCTTTATGGCGATGTACAACACCGGCTACCAGGCCAACCTCGCGATGGCAGCGATGGGCTTGGAGCAGGTCGAAGGGTGGCGCGGTATTTTTGCCGGTTGGTTTGGTCACGACCCGTCAAACCCGCTCGCGAACATCTGGCACGGCGCGTGGTATTTCTTCCCGATCTACCTCACAGTCTTTATTACAGGCGGTATTTGTGAAGTCTGGTTTGCCACTGTGCGAGGCCATGAAGTCAACGAAGGCTTCTTCGTCACTTCAATCCTCTTCTCGCTGACCTTGCCACCGGACATCCCACTGTGGATGGTGGTGCTCGGGGTGGTCTTTGGTGTGGTGATCGGTAAAGAAGTGTTTGGTGGCACAGGTAAAAACTTCCTGAACCCTGCGCTCACCGGCCGCGCCTTTTTGTATTTTGCCTACCCCGCAGCCATGTCTGGCAACGCGGTGTGGACAGCGGTCGACGGACACACCGGTGCGACTGCACTCGGTGAAGCTGCCGCCGGCGGTCTCGATGCGGTCGCGGCGCTCGGTTACAGCTGGTGGGATCTTTTCATCGGTTTGGTGCCCGGCTCAATCGGTGAAACCTCGACAGTCGCTGTGTTGATAGGCGCCTGTATTTTGCTCTACACGCGCATTGCCTCGTGGCGGATCATGGTCGGTGTGCTCGCCGGCACCGTGGTGACATCACTGATGTTTAACCTGATCGGTTCAGAGACGAATCCGATGTTCGGCATCCCGTTCTGGTGGCACTTTGTGCTCGGCGGCTTTGCCTTTGGCGCGGTCTTCATGGCAACCGACCCGGTGTCCGCATCCCACACCAACACCGGCCGCTTTTGGTTTGGTGCGCTGGTTGGCGTGATGACGGTGCTGATTCGGGTGGTCAACCCAGCCTTTCCAGAAGGCATCATGCTCGCGATTCTCTTTGCCAACATCTTCTCGCCGTTAATTGATTACGTCGTGGTGCAACGCAGTGTCAAGCGTCGTGCTGCACGCATTGGCGCACTTGACGCGGAGATGAGCTCATGAAGGCCATGTTCGAAAAATACCTCGCCATGCCCAACGACAGCCGCGGCAAGACGTTGTTTGTCGCGGTGGCGCTGTGCCTTGGCTGTTCCATTTTGGTCTCCGCTGCGGCGGTCGCGTTGCGGCCGATGCAGGAGTCCAACAAGGTGCTCGACAAGCGCAAGAACATCTTGCAGATCGGCGGGTTGATAGAAGAGGGCAAGTCCATCAACGAGCTCTTTGAAGCCGTTGAAGCGCGTGTTGTTGACCTCAACACCGGTGAATACGTCGACGACATTGACCCCGCCATCTACGACGCGCGCAGCGCGGCCAAAGACCCGGCCCAAAGTGAAGCGCTTGAGCCCGCTCAAGACATCGCCTCGATCAAACGCCGCGAGCAGTATGCAACGGTCTACTTGGTGCGCGATGGCGACAATATCGAGCGGTTTATTCTGCCGGTGCGCGGCTATGGCCTGTGGTCAACCCTGCACGGTTTCATGGCGCTAGACGGCGATGGCCAAACAGTCTCGGGCTTTGGCTTCTATGAGCATGCGGAGACACCGGGTCTCGGCGGTGAGGTGGACAACCCCAATTGGCGCGCGCTGTGGCCGGGTAAACAAGTGTACGGCGACGACGGTAGCGTGACCTTGGAAGTGATGAAGGGCTCGGTTGATCCGAACGGCGCAGGTTCTGAGTACCAGGTTGACGGCCTCGCTGGCGCGACCCTGACCAGCCGCGGCGTCACCAACCTCGTCCAGTACTGGCTTGGCGACAGCGGGTTTGCCAAGTACCTCGACAAAAATCGAACTCAAGGGGGCTGACAGAAATGGATGCCAAGACAAAAAAGCTGGTCACCGATCCGCTCTTTGATAACAACCCCATCGCACTGCAAATCCTAGGGATTTGCTCCGCACTGGCGGTCACAACATCAATGAACACGGCACTGCTGATGTGCATCGCCTTGACCTGCGTTTGCGCGCTCTCGAGTGCAGCGGTGAGTGCCATTCGCGATCACGTGCCGAGCGCGATTCGCATCATCGTGCAGATGATCATCATCGCAAGTCTCGTGATCATCGCCGACCAAGTCATGAAGGCTTTCGCCTACGACACCTCCAAGAAGCTCTCAGTGTTTGTCGGTCTGATCATCACCAACTGCATCGTCATGGGCCGTGCGGAAGGTTTTGCGATGTCCAACAACGTCAAAGACAGCTTCTGGGACGGCGTTGGCAACGGCCTCGGCTACAGCGTGATCCTGTTGGTGCTGGCGGCACTGCGTGAGTTCTTTGGTGCGGGCTCACTCTTTGGTATCAAGATCATGACGCTCGTCAACGACGGCGGCTGGTACGTGCCAAACGGCATGATGCTGCTGCCACCGAGTGCCTTTTTCTTGATTGGCATTTTCATCTGGGTGGTTCGCACCTGGAAGCCGGCCCAAGTTGAAGAGTCCGACTTCACCATCCACGAGCCAGACGGCGCGCACGGCCACGCGGAGGCACGTTGATGGAAGGTTTGATCAGTTTATTCGTCAAGGCGGTTTTCGTTGAGAATCTTGCGCTCGCCTTTTTCCTCGGGATGTGTACGTTCATCGCCATCTCAAAGAAAATCTCAGCGGCGTTTGGCCTTGGGATTGCGGTGGTGGTGGTACAGGCCATCACCGTGCCACTCAACAACCTCATCCTCAACGGCTTGCTCAAAGAGGGCGCGCTGAGCTGGATAGGTGTGGATGTTGATCTCACTTTCCTCGGATTGATCAGTTACATCGGTGTGATCGCGGCTGCGGTACAAATCCTCGAGATGTTTCTCGACCGCTTCATGCCGGCGTTGTACAGCGCGCTCGGTGTGTTCTTGCCCCTGATCACGGTGAACTGCGCGATCCTCGGCGGGTCTTTGTTTATGGTTGAGCGCGATTACAACTTCGCTGAATCGGTGACCTACGGGCTCGGTTCCGGCGTGGGTTGGGCGCTTGCGATCACAGCACTGGCCGGCGTGCGCGAGAAGATGAAGTACAGCGATGTGCCAGAGGGCCTTCGCGGCCTCGGCATCACCTTTATCACCGTGGGTCTGATGTCGCTTGGCTTCATGGCCTTTTCCGGCATCCAGCTCTAAGGGGAACACCGCATGTTAGAAGTTCTTTTCGGCGTCATCCTTTTCACCGGCATCGTGCTCGCGCTGGTCAGTGTGATCCTGTTTGCCAAGGGCAAATTGGTTGCGGCGGGCAACGTGAACGTTGAGATCAACGGTGAGCGCACCATCGCAGTACCCGTTGGCGGAAAGCTGCTCGGCGCGCTTGCCAACGAAAGTCTGTTCGTCCCGTCAGCTTGTGGCGGCGGTGGCAGCTGCGCCCAGTGCAAAGTAAAAATCTTCGAAGGCGGCGGCACCTTGTTGCCAACCGAAGAAGGCCACATCAACAAGCGTGCAGCAGCCTCTGGCGAACGCTTGTCTTGTCAGGTCACAGTTAAGCAAGACATGAAAATTGAGATTCCAGAGGAAGTCTTTGGGGTCAAGCGCTGGGAGTGCACGGTCAAGTCAAACGACAACGTCGCAACCTTTATCAAAGAGCTCGTGCTCGAGATCCCGGATGGCGAGTCGGTGCCGTTTCGGGCAGGGGGCTACATACAGATCGAGTGTCCACCGCACACGGTTGACTACAAGACCTACGACGTGCCTAAGGAATACCACGAAGACTGGGACAATTTCGACATCTGGCGTTACAAGTCAGTGGTCGAGGAAGACGTGGTCCGCGCCTACTCCATGGCGAACTACCCGGAAGAAGCGGGCATCATCATGCTCAACGTGCGGATCGCATCACCACCACCGCGCGGTCCAGACGTGCCACCGGGCATCATGTCCTCATACATCTGGGGTCTCAAAGCCGGAGACAAAGTCACAATCTCTGGTCCCTTTGGTGAATTCTTCGCTAAAGAAACTGAAGCCGAAATGGTGTTTATCGGCGGTGGTGCTGGCATGGCACCCATGCGCTCGCACATATTCGATCAGCTCAAGCGTTTGTCTTCAAAGCGCAAGATCACCTTCTGGTACGGTGCGCGTTCCTTGCGTGAGGCGTTTTACGTCGAGGAATTCGACAAGCTCGCCGAGGAAAACGACAACTTCGAGTGGCACCTCGCGTTGTCAGATGCGCTCCCCGAAGACAACTGGGAAGGCAAGACGGGCTTTATCCACAACGTGCTCTACGACAACTACCTCAAGGACCACGCGGCACCTGAGGATTGTGAGTTTTACATGTGTGGACCACCGATGATGAACCAGGCGTGTATCAACATGCTGGTCGATCTGGGTGTCGAAGAAAGCAACATCATGCTCGACGACTTCGGTGGTTAAAGGCCTGTTGCATTGGGCGCCAGTACCGCGTGTACTGGCGTTCTTGTCTCTGGCGGTACTGCTCACCGCGTGTGGCCCAAGCCGCCAAGAGCCGCTGCGCCTTGAAGGCAAGACCATGGGCACCACGTGGTCGCTCGTGATCAGCGAGGCGAATGGTCTCAAGGCCGAAGCCTTGCAAACGGCGATCGACGCCGAGCTCGTTGCGGTAAACGATCTCGCCTCGACTTGGCAATCCGATTCCGAGCTTTCGCTTCTAAACCAGAACCCACAGACAGACTGGATTCCCGTGTCCGAACCGTTGCTTGGCTTGTTGCAGCAGGCGCAGGCGGTCAGTGAGGCGAGCGATGGGGCCTTTGATGCAACCGTAGGCCCGCTCGTCAATCTCTGGGGCTTTGGGCCAGATAAAGTGCCTGATCGCGTGCCGTCAGACGCGGATATTGCGGCAGCCCAAGCCATTTCAGGCAACCATCTGATCAGTCTGCGTGCCTCGCCTGCAGCGATCAAAAAAGCAGTGCCCAATCTCTACATTGACCTCTCGGCGTCTGCCAAGGGTTACGGTGTGGATCGCGTGGGCGGCTTGCTTGAGAAGAGAGGCGTGTCAGATTACCTGTTTGAGATCGGCGGCGAACTCAGAGCGAGGGGCCAGAGCCCACGCGGGGATGCGTGGAAAATTGGTATCGAGCGCCCGGTCGAGGGCGAGCGCACTGTGCACGCTGCGGTCACTCTCGGTGACGGTGCCCTGGCAACTTCCGGCGACTACCGAAACTTTTTCGAGAAAGACGGTGTCAGATACTCACACACCATTGATCCGCGCACGGGTAAACCCATTGTGCACCAACTGGCCTCGGTGTCTGTGCACTCTGAGACCAGTGCCGAGTCGGATGCCTGGGCCACGGCGTTGATGGTGCTCGGCGAAGAAGCCGGTTTCGCATTGGCGGAGTCGCGCGACATTGCCGCGTACTTTTTGTTCAAATCCGGTGACGGCTTTGAGGCAAAGGTGACCTCGGCATTCGAGCCGCTAATCAATGAGGACCCATCGTGATCGCGACCTTTTTTTTGACTTTTCTGGTGCTGGGTCTGGTGGTTGCCGGAATGGCCCTTGGCGCCATTTTTCGCAATCAGCCAATCGCCGGCAGTTGTGGCGGAATAGGCAACGTGCCCGGCATGCCCGCCTCCAATTGCACCTGCAAGAAACCCTGCGCCAAGCGCCAGGAAGCCATGGCGGCTGAAGCTGCGAGTGAGCAGACAGCCAAAGCGGAGCCAATTCACTTTCACCGACGATCCTAAAGCCGGCGCGACGCTCCCATTGTGCGTCGTCCAGCTGTCGTAGCAAGTGCTTTGTGGTCGCTTGCTTATGAATTAGTGCCATGGTTGCGGTGCATCTCGCCGTGTCTCGTGCTAGGTTTGCAAGACGTGGTCTGAGGATGTCGAGATGCAGCAACTGACGGTCAGGGATTACATGGTCACCCGGGTCCACACCTTGAGCCCAGAGCGGGATATGGTGGACGCCATCGCGGAATTCGCAAGACTGGGAATTTCCGGCGCACCGGTTGTGGATGATCGCGGCAACGTGCTTGGCATGTTATCCGACACCGACTGCATCGACGCCATGTTGAAAGCCGGCATGGACCCGGCGTGGCGGGGCAAGGTTGCTGACTTCATGACCACGAGCGTTGAGACCGTCGAGGCGCAAGCGAGTCTGATTGACATAGCGCAGCGATTTCTCGAACGCCGATTTCGCCGTTTCCCCGTGGTTGATGACAACCGATTGGTCGGTCAGGTCAGCCGGCTGGATGTGCTCAAAGCCATCGGTGATATCAAACGCGGCTACGCGTAGTATCGAGACGCACCAGGTCTGCCCGAGATCTGCCAGCGAAAGAAAATTCAAATCACTCAAAAGACTTTTGCGTAAACGCAATGTCAGGCGTCAGATTTTGATTCTGTTTGCGTCGTTTTATGTCGTGTATTGATCTCGATAGGTGACTGTTTTTTAATACTTTTATTCAGTTTTAGCGTATTGATTTCAGTTGACTAGTCGCCCAGTTTGCGGCAATTCACGTTTCAATTTTCCGCTTTAGATGCTCGTTCTAATGTGTCAAAGAGCATTCCCTCTCCTCAAGAATTTCATATTTGTGCGGATAACGTTTGTGTGGTTTTGAGTGTTAG
>CALAMQ010000034.1 GCA_937925815.1 uncultured Granulosicoccaceae bacterium
AGGCGTCTAGCCGCTTGTTATCGAGATCGTATCCAGTGGTATCAAATCCATTTTTAAGCAGGTTCTTGGCGAGGCCAGAGCCCATGTCGCCTAACCCGATCACACCCGTTTTCATCATAGGACCGATCCTCTGTGACAGACTTATTAATAATACAGGCCGTGAGTATCTGACGTTGTCTGGTGTTGATCAAGACCAGAAAAGCCTGGTGGCAGCGCTTGCCTGCAGGCAGGGATCAGCGCGCACGTTGCTAAATGCTGCTCCAAAAGTTCTTTTTCTGCGGAAAGATCAAACCCTTGTTCGTGTAGCTCTAATGTTGGGTTTCGTGGGGTCGATGGAACCGGTATTCAGCGGTACAGCGGTGCGGGTCGATGCGAAACAGCTTGCAGCAAAAACTCTTGTTTTTGATTTTGTGCGTAACAAGTTTTCTGGTCGCGCTCCTGTGCTTGCTCAGTTACGACGCGCTGGATCGCACACGCGTAACCGCGCAGTCGGTTAGCGGTGGCGCACTGCAAGAACAGGCTGAGGGCTACCTGGCGCGTTTAACAGCAGAAAATGCGGCGCTTAACGCTGAGCTGCTCGATCGCACTCTCGATGACGCCTCAATGATGGCCGAGATCGCAGGGGGTGTGTTCAGCCAGCCTGATCAATTCATGGCGCTGGTGTCCCCTGAGGAATCAAGCCGTTTGGTCTTGCACCCGGAAGGGCATTTCACGGATTCAGGCGAAGGCTACGCCAGTGGATTTGTCGCAAGTCATGGTTTGCCCACTGAGATATTGATTCGCGATTGGCAGCTTGGCTCCGTGCTCGACAACTTGACGCGAAGCGTCCTTGACCGAAACCCCTACGCCGCTGCTGCCTACTTTGTCACGTCGAACGATGTCTCTCGTTACTTCTCTGATGCGCGTCTCGAAGGCCTGCCAACGGATTTCAGTTTTGTTGAGCTGCCTCTGTACACAGATGCCGCGCCTGGCAGTAATCCGGCGCGTGCCACGATTTGGTCAGATGTCTACGATGACCCCGCTGGACTGGGGTTGATGGTGTCTGCTATTGCGCCGGTCTACACGCCGACGGACGAGTTTGTTGGAATTTACGGTGTGGACTTCACACTCGATACCTTCGCATCGACTATCGAGATGATGCGGCTCGGTGGCGAGAGTTATTCCTTCATTATTAACAGCGCCGGGCGAGCTATAGCCTTCCCAGTACAAGCTTACCGGGATCTCTTGGGTCGCGATCCGGCAGAGGGTGAGTTTGGGGTCGATGTGTCGGCTCTGTCTGGGGTGTTTGCACCGGTCATCGAAACCATGCGCGAAGGTGACAGTGGCATGGTGCGCGTAGTGGGTGATGGCATTGATGCCTTTGTTGCCCACGCGGGAATTCCGGGCACGGATTGGAGTCTGGGCACTGTGGTGGGATCGGACGAAGTCTTTGGGGCTGTTGCAACCTTGGAGTCAACTCTCAAAAATGAAACCTTTGAACAAGTCCTCTACTGGTATTTCCCGCTCACCGTGATGGTGTTAGTTGTTGTCGCGTGCGCTGGCATGCTGCTGACCTACCGCTTAACCAAGCCCTTGCAGCAGCTCACGGAAGCTGCCGAGAATATCGGTGCGAGGCGGTGGGATACTCCCTTGCCGCCTGAAGGCCGGGACGAAGTGGGCAAGCTATCTTTCACACTGCGCAGCATGGCGACACAACTGCAAGCCCTGATTGGCAACCTTGAAATGCGCGTGGAGGAGCGAACCGCTGAACTGAACAAGGCGCTTGAAGAAGTACAGCGAAGCACGGAGGACAAAGATCGCATGTTTGAGGAGCTGCGCACCGCGCAGCGGCTCGAAGCCATAGGTCAGCTGGCCTCGGGTGTTGCCCACGAGATCAACACGCCTGCGCAATACGTTGGCGACAACCTCGAATTTCTACGCGGCGCGACAGATGATCAAACCCGTCTGCTCAATAAATGCATCGCCGTTATCGATTCTCTACCAGATGCAGCGCCAGAGAACCAAGGCATTCAAGAGATCAATAATCTCAAAGAGGAGATTGATCTGGAATTTCTAGTAGAGGAAATACCGGCCGCTGTTGAGAGCTCGCGTGAAGGCATACAACAGATCTCGAGCATCGTGCGCTCGATGAAAGATTTCTCACACCCCGGTGACAAAGAGAAACAGTCGGTTGACGTCAACCGAGCCATTGATGCCACCGTGACGGTCGCTAAAAACGAGTGGAAGTATGTCGCCCGCATCGAGTCTAACCTCGATGAAGAATTGCCTGAGATCATGGCGCATGCGATTGAAATCAAACAAGTGTTGCTCAATATCATTGTGAACGCCGCGCACGCCATTGAGAAACGCCAATCAGACGGTGGCTTAGAGGGTCTTGGCACGATTCGAATCGCCACTATGACGGACGGCGAGCACGTGACAATACTTATCCGTGACGACGGTTGCGGCATTCCAGAAGACGTGCGGGCCCGCATTTACGACCCGTTCTACACAACAAAAGAAGTTGGGAAGGGCACCGGTCAAGGCATGTCAATCGTGCACCGCATTGTCGTTGAACACCATTGCGGTGAGATCAAGATTGACAGTGAAGTGAATGCCTTCACCGAATTTCAGTTGGTGTTGCCAATTGGGCTTAGCGACTGCCAGTGTGATGAGGTGGCGGCCTGACTGCCTGCCCCGGTGCATTGAAGAGTAATTGCCCTCTGTCCCAAAGGTGGTTTGTTGTGTTTTGTCAGAGTGGAATTGGCCCGTGACAACATTGCCATATGGCTTTTTTGCCAAGTGATTCCCCAATCTGACCAATGGCTTTGCGAAACAGGCTGCATTTTGTCACTTCGTTCCAGCGCTCGCTTCCAGTAGAGTTCTGCTCTGATCCAGAGGTAAGGGAGTGAATGGACATGAACGCAGATATTGTCATGCAATATGTGCAAGCAGTGCCCCAATGGGTTGTGATCTGGCTTGCAGTGTTGGCAGTAATGAATACTCTTTCAGTCTTTTTTTTGCGCCACCGTGTGGGGTGGGTGGTGTTGTTGTGCTGGCTGATTATCCTGGGTGTTAGTGCCTGGTTGGTCATGCAGCAAGGCGGAATCACGCGTGTTGTCGCTTGGACGCACTTAATCTGGGTGCCCATGATTATCATCTTGGGGCTGATGGCCCGTCGCCCATCGGAGACCCGCTTGGTCAACGTATGGTTGCACGTGGTGGTGCTCTGCAACTGTGTCTCACTCGCCTTTGACACTGTGGAAATTGTGCGTTGGATCGGTGGCGCCAGAGGCATTATCGGCGCGTAGCGGTGCGGCGGCTAATGCGGCGCTGAGTGGCTCGCCTCGACACGGTTTTCGTCGTATCGTGGGCCGATGAGCAACCGTTTCTCAGGTGACCAGCTGCCTTACGAAGATTTCGCCTATTCGGACGGGCCGCTTGTTGATGCCTTTTGGCCAACAACGGTGCCGTCCATGGCGAACTTGCCGCAACTAGACGGCGATATTCGCGCAGATGCGGCAGTGGTGGGTGCTGGCTTTGCAGGGCTCGCCGCCGCATTGCGGTTGGCTGACAACGGCCTAGACGTGGTTGTGCTCGACGCACATTACCCCGGTTGGGGCGCTTCAGGTCGCAACGGTGGTCTGGTGTCTGTTGGCAGTGCAAAGCTTGCTGACAAGGTGCTTGATCGGCGTGTGGGCGGTGATGACGCTCAGCGCTTTTTTGCCGCTGAGCGTCGCGCTGTCGAAGCCGTTTTTGAACGACAGGCTTTGATGAACATTGATGCCGACGCGCACAGCGACGGCTATGTTTTCGCAGCCCATCACGCGCGCGCAATTGACGGCATACGCGCCTACGGTGACACCTACCGGCAACGATACGGGCTTGCATACCGTTTCTTAGATCGCGTTGCAATGCGAGACGCCGGGCTTGCCAGCCCAGACTATTGCGCAGCCGTGCACCTGCCGCTTGGCGGTGCGATCAACCCGTTGAAAATGCACCGCGGCCTGCTGACTCAGGCGCTTGCGCGCGGGGTTCGGGTGTTCGCCAACAGCGAAGTGACACGATTCTCTGGTCAGTTTCGACTTCACACCCAGCGCGGATCTTGTCGCGCGCGCCGCTTGTTGATTGCAACCAACGGCTACGCATCCGATTCCTTGCCTGGCCACCGTCATCGGGTGCTTCCAGTGCAGTCCAATATACTCGTTTCGCGTCCGCTGACAGATGCAGAGATTGATGCACAAGGCTGGCACAGCCAGCACATGGTTGTCGATTCACGGCGTTTGTTGCATTACTTCCGTCTGTTGCCAGACCGGCGCTTGTTGCTCGGCTTGCGCGGCACAGTGCGCGCAAGTGGTGCGAGCTTGCAGGCCACACGGGCGCGGGCACGCGTTGACTTTGACCGTATGTTTCCCGCGTGGCGCAAGGTTGAGACGCCGTATTTTTGGTCTGGGCTGATTGCGATGAGCCGTGAGCTTCTGCCCTTTGCCGGTCCAGTGCCCGGACTCGCCAATGCCTGGATGACCGGTGCTTACCACGGCAGTGGGGTCGCGATGGCGCCCTACTGTGGTGAGTTGATTGCCGACCTCGCATTGGGGCGCGGCAAAGAACCGCACCCGGATTTTATGAAACGCGTGCCTAAGCCATTTGAACTGGGGCGGTTTCGTCGCACCGTCTTGCCTGCGGTCTTTTCCGGATACGAGACGCTGGACCGGTTTGGTCTGTGAGCGCGTTGCGCGTAGTCTTTGGTGGGTTGTGACAAAAAGGAGGCGAGACGTGACCCAGCGCACCGCAATAGTCACGGGTGCGGCCCGTGGCATCGGCTTGGCGACCAGCCGGCAGTTGATTGACGCAGGCTGGCAGGTGGCGATGGTGGACCGCGACAAAGAGACGCTCAGCGCTGAGACCGCGCAGTTGAACGGCGGCTTTGGTGTGCTGTGTGATGTCTCGGTGCCGGAACAGGTCGAGGCCATGGTTGCCGAGGTCACAGCGGATGGCGGCACGGTTGACGCGCTGGTCAACAACGCCGGCGTCGCTGACTTTGGGCCAATTGATGAAACTGACTTCGCGCGCTGGCGGCGGGTGATGGAGACCAATCTCGACGGTGTGTTCTTGTGCTCACAGGCGGCGGCTCCAGCGCTCAAGGCGAGCCGTGGCGCGATTGTGAACATCGCGTCCATATCGGGCTTGCGGGCCAGCACGTTGCGCGTCGCCTACGGCACGTCAAAAGCGGCGGTGATCCACTTGACCAAACAACAAGCGGCAGAGTGGGGTGAGTGGGGCGTGCGCGCCAATTGCGTGTGCCCGGGGCCGGTGCGCACCAAACTCGCGATGGCCGTGCACACCCCGGAGATCATCGCCGCCTACCACGACGCGATCCCGCTCAACCGCTACGGCAGCGAGCAGGAGATTGCCAACATGATCACTTTTCTGTGTTCGGATGAGGCGAGCTACGTGACTGGCCAGACCATCTCAGTCGACGGTGGCTTTGACACCACTGGTGTGGGCCTGCCGGCGCTTCGCACGGAATCAGAGTCGTGACTGACGTGCTCGTGCGCCACGCTGCGCACGGCGACGAGGCGGCCATCAGTGCCTTGGTGATGTCGCTGACGCCGGTCTTTTTTGATGAGCCCACGTCCACACTGCCGCCCGCGGTACAAGAGAGCTTGAGTCCGAGCGGATGCCTGCAACGGATCGAGTCTGTTGAGTACGACTGTGCCGTGGCAACGCGCGGTGGGCAATTTGTTGGCACCGTGGCTGTGTTCGAGAAGCGGCACCTCTACCATTTGTTTGTCGCGGGTGACGCGCGAGGTGGTGGCATTGGGCGTGCGCTGTGGCAGTTTGCATTGCAGGGGTGCGCCCCAGGTGATATCACCGTGCGCTCGTCGCGCGTGGCGGTACCGGTGTATCTGCGCTTTGGTTTCGAGCTAAACGGTGAACTCAACACCCGCACAGGTGTCACCTATCAACCGATGATTCTGCGCCGAGGCGCTTGAGAACACACGAGATAAAATTGATGCCAACACCCGCCAATTTCGCCGCGATGCACGAGGCACGTTCGACATTCGTCATGGCCAACGCCTGGGATGCGGGCAGTGCGGCGGTGCTCGAGGCCGCTGGCATCGAAGCCATTGGCACCACAAGTGCCGGGGTTGCGTATAGCCGGGCGCTGCCAGATTATGAGGGCGCGCTCGGTTTCGAGGAGGCGCTGGAGGCGACCCGGCGCATTGTCGAGGCGGTGTCGGTGCCGGTCAGCATGGATTCTGAAAACGGCTACGCGCACGACGCCACAGCGGTGCATGACAACATGTTGCGCATTGCGGCAACCGGCGTGGCTGGTGCCAGTATCGAAGACTACACCGGTGACGCCGCAGACCCGCACTATGACCTGGCGCACGCCGCAGAGCGCGTTCGCGCTGCCAAAGAGGCCGTAGCGGATCAGCCGGGTTTCGTGCTCACTGCCCGTTCTGAGTGCATATTGACTGGGCAGCCTGACGGGCTCGGTCAAGCGATTACACGCATCAACGCCTTTGCTGAGGCCGGCGCTGATTGCGTGTTCGTGCCGGGCCTTCGGGATTTGGCCTCAGTTCAATGCGTGATGGCTGCGGTCGATGTGCCAGTGAGTGTGTTGATTGGCTTGAGTAGCGAGGCACTGAATGTGGCGTCGTTAAAAGCCCTTGGTGTTGCGCGGATAAGCATTGGGGGTTCGCTCGCGCGGGCGTCGCTCGGCTTGGTTCAACGCGCCGCGCGCGAGATGCTTGATCACGGAACGTTTTCATTTGCTGACGCACAGATAGCCGACGCCGAACTCTGTGCGCAGTTTTCAGCAATGCGAAAGGCCTAATGTGTTGATGAGGATTAGAGACGA
>CALAMQ010000035.1 GCA_937925815.1 uncultured Granulosicoccaceae bacterium
AAATACCCGATGGTGATCAAGTCCTGGCGAACCAAATGGCCAACCTTGTCGGCCTACTTCAAATACCCGGACTACGTCAGACGCGCCGTCTACACTACCAACGCCGTCGAGGCCGTGCACCGACAGTTCCGGAAACTGACCAAAACCAAGGGCGGTTTCGCCAACGAGAATAGCCTGCTCAAACTCCTGTACGCCGGTATACTCAAAGCGTCAGAGCGCTGGACACACCCGATTCAAAACTGGAACCTGACGTTGTCCCAACTGATGATCCATTTTCCGAATCGACTCGACGATCACATTACCCTGTGATCGGTGCTGACACAGAATTTTGAACACCCTCAGAGGGTTCTACCAAGACGCTGATAACGCCTTCTACCACGCGCTCGCCGTGCAAGCGGTTGTCGTCTTGACCGCCACTGCCAGCACACCCCAAACATCCGCGTGTGCTGTCTCGGGAAGTCCGAGTGGCGCTCTACTCTAGGCAGGCACGGGTGGTGCGCCAATGGCGCGAGCAGCCATGATACTCCGGCAGGATACCCAACAATACGTAGCAGCCAAGCTGCAAGTGACTCAAAAGCTCAAACACCTACATGCAAAGACTCGGCCCAGAGTTAAATGGGAGCTTTGATTTGTGTGCCATTGATAACCTGGCCTGACAGTAAATTTGCAGTTCAATTCGAGCAATAGGACAACACGTTGTAATTTTACCCTCGGAAAAAACCAACCAAAAAGACATTCGTCGTTCGAAGGACACGTTAAATACGCCATGAAGTACAAGCAACAAGTCGTTACAGGGGGCAATATCGCTTTGCGCCTCATCGATTTGGCGCCCAAATTTTCGAGCAGAAAAATCGGCCTATGGCAACCTGTTTCCAACATAGACTCACACAGCCACGCGGCCTAGCTCTGCAATGACAAAGTTTTACATTTTCAAACCCATTCAGACAGGTTGAACCCCCTACACTACTCAGTCCACTCTAAACGCGAGTTGCAAATATGCTGCCCCGCACTTTCGGTCGTTCACTGGTTACAGCTGCCTCCGCATCTATATTAATAGCCTGCACAGAGTCAACAACAGAGTCAGCAAGTGAGGTCAACCTCGGCAACGCAGACTCCGTCAATATCAGCGAGGCCATCTTCACAGAGCGCAGTGCTGATTGTGGCGACTACGTAAACACCTACGTCGCCGATGCACTCGACATTCAAAACAGCCTCCCCTTCGAAGCCGATGTCGAGATTACGGCGAGTGACACAGCCTGCACACTGACCTCCAACAGCGTGCCGAACCACAGCTTCAACGACGCAAGCGCGGCTTTTGCTGGTGGCGCAGAGGGCGCGACCATCACAGAAACGGACGCAAGCTTCACAATCTCTCGCAATCCGCAGCTCGCGGCCCTGAGTACCCCCATTTCCCAGGAAGTCAAGAACGGCATCTTCCTCAATGGCGTAGTGCTCGATATCATCTCCGCCGGTTGCTACCTGCCAAGCAGCCCGGATGCCGACGCTGACGGCAACGTCGGCATTGGTTGTGCGTCAACCGCAGACTGGTTGCTCGATCCGCTCAGCACCACGCATAAATTCGGCGCCGACGAGCACAACGCCCACACCCAACCCGGCGGCCTGTACCACTACCACGGTGGTCCGAACGCCATGTTCGACGATAACCCGTCAGCCGAGGGATCACCTGTGATCGGCTTCGCGGCAGACGGCTTCCCGATCTATGGCAGCTATTTCTTCGACATTGATACCGGTTCTGTGCGAAAAGCAGTGTCCGGGTACACTGTCAAGGCCGGGTCCCGGTCGCTTGAAGGCACCGCTGTCACCCCTCCCGGCGATTACTCCGGGATGTACAACCAAGACTGGGAATGGACCGATGCCGGCGATCTGGACGCCTGCAACGGGATGGTCGTCGATGGCCAATACGGCTACTACGTCACCGATTCCTACCCTTGGGTTCTGGCCTGCTTGTCTGGCACGCCGGACGACAGCTTCGTCAACTCCTCTGCCGGTGGTGGCCCGGGCGGACCACCGCCCACTGGCGATGCGCCGCCTAATTCCTGACCCAGTCCACTCGGGACTACCCACTGTCGGCATTACAGAGGTTCGGCAAACGAAATGATGTTTCCAACCTCGCTGCTGTCAGTGGTGTTGATGTTGATCGCGCAACCTGTAGCCGCACACACGGCGGGAATGACTTCAACACACATCAGCGTTACGGAACACGGTCTTGGGTTCGTATTCACGAGCCCAAGACCGGAATTGCACGCACTGCCTGAAGTTGATCCCAGCCACCCGGAGACCCTCGACGCCGCCGTCAGAGGGGCGTTCACGGTTCGCAACAATGGCGACCTCTGCCCCCTGACCGGCAGCCAAACAGCCGTTCTGGACAAAATCGACTCTGTGCAGTTCACGCTCAAGGCCGATTGCGAGGCCACACTCGACACGGTCCAGATCGACTATTCGCTGCTATTCGAATCTCAATCCTCACACACAAATCTCGCCAGCATTACGCTGTCGAATCGCACGCAACACGTGACGTTCGGCGAAGAGAACCGGTCTCACACGCTACCTGTTCTGGCTATATTGCAAGCTTGGAATGAACAGCGTCGTACCGCTGTGCCTGCGCGCGCGCAGTCGCGTGACACCCGGTACTTTCAAGTCGGCTTCGATCACATACTGAGCGGACTGGACCATCAGCTTTTCCTGCTGGCACTGCTGCTCCTGCCACTCGGCATTCCAACCCTGTTCACGACCGTGACCACTTTCACCGTTGCCCACTCAATCACGTTGGCTCTACCGTTATTTCAACCGCTAAGCATCTCAGTACCGATCGTCGAATCATTGATAGCCGCCAGCATCGTGTACATCGCGATAGAGAATCTGGTCGCGTACCGTCGAGCCAACGCAGCAGCCACGGCAAATACCCTTCGACGACGCCTGCTGACAACTTTCATTTTCGGTTTAATCCATGGCCTTGGTTTCTCAACCTTCCTCTCTGAGACTGCCACTGGCGAACTCTCGCTGACCCCCTTGTTGTTTTTCAACCTTGGGGTCGAGGCTGGCCAGATTGTTCTGGTTCTGCTCGCGTATCCGGTGTTGCACTATCTCTATCGACGCTTCCCCAGACACCTTTGGGCTCAGGCCGCCTCCATCGCACTGGCCCTGCTTGGCGGCCTGTGGTGTATCGAACGCGCAGCCTCCTTGATCTGATCTCGCGGGCCATTGCAACCTTCCACGTGGCGTTACAGTTGAGCGGCAGCGTTTCAATTCACAGCCAAAAATTCGCCACCCAGCGCAATTGACCGGGACACAGAGGCAGTGTCGTATCTGACAGCTGCTTGCAGCTCTTCCGATCCCTCGACAATTTCTGCAAAAAAGCGCCAAAAACTGAATACCACGACCCGAGTCCAGAGGTAACGTCAGATTTGGCTTATTCAGCGAACAGTACGACGGCTGTCAGCGACTAGGACGTAGGGCGTAACACACCGATTCACTCTACGTGCACAACTACCCTAGAGTACATATCAGAGTACAGTAGTGGCCAATTTTTACCTGAATTGACGTTTCCAGCCGCCAAGTCGCGGTAAGCTCATGGCAATTTGAATTGCAGAGGCACACACACGCAATGCAACGCCACATTCACCGCGCGGCCGGTGCAGCCGCACTGATATTGTGCACCCTCTCGACGACCAGCCACGCTGACACCCGTTCGCTGCCAATCGCCGACGCCCACATCCACTACAGCCATGATTCCGTGGAGCTCACACCGCCGGAGCGCGTAGTCGCACTGATGCGCGCCGCGAACCTCAAATTTGCACTGGTATCGAGCTCAGATGACAACGGCACGCAATTGCTGTCTGACATCGCACCGGATTTGATTGTGCCAGGCTTGCGCCCCTACCGCAGACGTGGCGAAACAGGCACTTGGTTCCGCGATGAGGGCGCACTCGAGTATGTCGAGACGCTGCTCGCCACCAACCGCTACGCAACCATCGGTGAGTTCCATCTCTTTGGAGACGACGCGGACTTGCCAATCCCACGACGCATCGTGGCGCTGGCAGTCGAGCACAACCTGGTCTTGCACGCCCACTCCGATGCTGAGGCTGTGGAACGCCTGCTGGCGCAGCACCCCGATGTCAAAGTGCTGTGGGCGCACTCGGGCTTTGATGGCCCAGAGGCGGTCGCTGCCATGCTCGCCAAGCACGACCGCTTGTGGGCAGACCTCGCGTTTCGGAGTGATGTCGGCCGCGGCGGCTCGTTGAGCCCAGAGTGGATAGCGCTCTTTACCGCGTTCCCAGATCGCATGATGCTCGGCACAGACACTTACACACCTGAGCGCATGTATTTTTTGCCAGAGCACGCGTCAAACGCGCGCCGCTGGCTGGCCGCGCTGCCTACTGACATCGCAGAGGGTGTTGCGTGGCGCAATGCCTTTGACCTGCTCATGCCGCACTGGCAAGCAAACCGCGCAACCACAGCCTGTGAGCTGAGCAGCGACAACGCTGTGGTCCTGAGCGAGTCCCCTTTGATCACAGTCACACCACTCACAGAACCCGAGGTCAGCCAGCCGTTCAGTGCCATGCTGCAAATATGCGGGTCAGAGCTGCATAATGCGGCAGTCCGCCTCGACGGATCCATGCCAAGCCACGGTCACGGCATGAACTACGACCCCGAGCACACCGTTATCGCTGATGGAGATGATCACATGACCGTACAGGTTGACGGCCTGGTGCTACACATGCCCGGCACCTGGGCGTGGCAAGTGGAGCTCAGAACAGACGCGGGCAGGACCACAGCCACGCAAGCGTTCTCGCTCAACTGAGCGGGCAGGCAGTTGTGGGGACGTGGCTGACGCGCGCAAGGACTGCCAGCTTAGCTGGGCACCACAGGTTTGGTGCGTGGGCGCTGGCACTGGTTGCAGCCTTTATCGCGCCGACCGAACTCAAAGCACAGACGACGTTCAGTGATGACGAAACCGCTCGCATTGCAGCGCTCGGACCCTGGCCGCAATCTGTGCCGGCAGACCCGGGCAACGCGCTGTCAGGCCAACCTTGGGCCGAGGCACTTGGCGCGCAGCTCTTTCGTGACACGCGGCTATCGGGATCTGGCCAAATTGCCTGTATCAGTTGCCACAGCCCAATCCAGGGGTTCAGCGAACCCCGCCGCGTTGCGCTCGGAGCCAAACAGCATGTGCGCAACACGCAGGGCCTCTGGGATATCGGATTGCAACGCTGGTTCGGGTGGGACGGCGGCGCTGACAGCCTGTGGGCGGCAACCCTGAGGCCAATGTTGTCAGAACTCGAGATGGCCGGCTCAATCGATCACATTGCCAATCGCTTTAGAGGCGAGCAACACGTCATTGATGCCATCAGATCTCACGGTCAAGACCCAGCAGCTTTGTCAGACACTGAATTCACAGTTTTTCTCAGCAAGTCCATCGCAGCCTACCTGCGCACACTCACCTCACCACAGACACCCTTTGATCAATTCAGAACGGACTTGCTCTCTGGCAACCTGGCCGGACAAGCGCGCTACCCAGAAGCGGCCAAGCGCGGACTCAAACGTTTTATCGGTGAAGCCAATTGCGTTGTCTGTCACGTCGGCCCCAAATTCTCCAACGGTGAATTCCACGACATCGGCCGCCCGTTTTTCACAGGTGTTGGTCAAGTGGACGGCGGTCGCTACGCCGGGATCCAGCGGCTGAGGCAAGACCCCTTTAACCTGCTGGGCCAGCACACTGACAACCCGAGTGATTCGGACGCTCGAAAGACCCGCACTGTCACCCTCGGGCAAAGCAACTTCGGCCAGTGGCGCACGCCGTCGCTGCGCAACCTCAGCCTCACCGCACCGTACATGCACGACGGCAGTATCGACACGCTGCGCGGCGTGGTGGATCACTATGCCGACATTGACCCAACGCGCCTGCACACAAAGGGTGAGGCGATTCTCAAGCCGATGACGTTGAGCGACGTAGAGCGCAACGACCTCGTGCAATTTCTGAAAACACTGAGCGTGGCCGAGCGCGATTGAAATCGGCTAGCGCTTGGTCTCGAACATCTCGTAATATCCAGTTGATTCCACGGTCACCGTGATCTCATCCGCCGAGTCATTGCGGAAGTACCAGCCGTGCGAACCATCGAAGGGTGCGCTCAGCCCACCCTCACCCGCGGTTGCCGAGGACAGCGTCTCATATGAGCTGTATGTGCCGCCGTCCGCAGGGTCGCCGTGAATCTCGAGGAAAAGCGCACCACCGTCGGTTGACCACCGGTAGAGCAATTGTTGCCCTTCGAGCATGATCGCTTTCACTTCAACCCCATCGCCCGGCGCGATAGAAACGGTTGCGGAGTCACTGCGGCGCGCACCCTCCGCGCGCCAGAGCACGCCCGCAGAGAGCGCGGTGTTGTGCAAGGTATCCAGGCCAAGACGCTTGCCGATGCCGGTTGGGTCAACGCCGTATTCGGCCGGTGCCACCACCGTCACCAACACAACAAAGGCCACACCAGCCGCGCCCACGGTACTGAGCAACAAGGCGCGCAAACCCAATTGGCTGCGCACTGGATCGTGAGTCGCGGTGTCTGCCATGTCAGCTTCCTTTGAGGTATCCCAGCAGTTGATAGCCCGCCAGCAAAAAGCCGAGCATCATCAAAAACACATTGGCGGCAACCGCCTGCCCAGTGAAGAAAGGTCGGCGACGCCACGCGAGCACGAGCAGCACCATCCAGCCGAGCGCAAACAACTGCCCGAGCTCCACCCCGACATTAAACAACGCAAGCTTCAGCGCCAAACCCTCTTCAGGCAACGCGAGCACTTGGATTTTTGTCGCCAAACCAAAACCGTGGATCAGACCGAAGCCAAACACCATCAGGCGCGGCCACGGCCGCCAACCTATTGTGCGTTCAAATCCGCCGAGGTTATCAAAGGATTTGTAGACAACGGAGAGACCGATCACGGCGTCAATGAGGTAGGCGTTGGCGTGAATGCCGGCTAACACGCCGGTCATCAACGTCAGACTGTGGCCGATGGAAAAAAGCGTAACGTAGATCAAGACATCGCGCGCACCACCGAGCAGAAACACCACGCCGAGCAGGAACAGCAAATGATCGTAGCCGGTGACCATGTGCTTGGCACCGAGATACAACCATGGCCCAATATGCAGCCCGGCACTGTGCTCGATGAAAGCGGCATCCCCGGACGCAACGCCATGCGCCGAGACAACACCCACTGCACACAACGCGAAGACACAGGCCCAGAGCCATCGCGGCAATTCCAGCCGAACCATGCAAACTTCACACGTGATTGATCGAGACCCGAAGTGTAGAGGATCGCGTGGCGATCAGATTCGGAAGAGCCTGGCTCGCCACGCGGTGCCCACAGCGGTCAGCTCGAACCGAAATCGATCCACAGCTCCAATACGCCCTGCCGGGGCGGTTTCGGAAAATCCCGCAGAAATTGGGATGTGACGGTCAGCCCCGACAGCCCCACATCAGCAAGCGCCCGATTGACTGCGGCCGCCAGATTGTCAGCCGCAGCCGCGTCTTGCTCATGAAAAAACCGGATTTCGCGAAAGCCCGCAGCGGAGGCAGAACGCTCTGCAGCGGGCACCAACCAATTGCTGTCGAGGAGCTTGTCATTCAACGCGTTGATGTCGTCGCGCCGCCCTCCGCTGTACTGGACGTAGACCGTGCTTTTTGTCACCGCCGCCGCCTCCGAGCGAACCTTGGTGTTGCCGACGACTTCAGCGTAATAATCCGCTTCAGCGCCGTCAGAGCGGCCAGTCCACTCGACGTTGCCGTTCAAGGCGCCAAGCGCAGTCGTCAAGGAGCGCGCTTGTTCGGCGAGCGCGACTAAGTCGCGATCAATCGCGGCTATGTCCTCTTGGGTTGCGAGGTTAAATTTGAGCTGCGCGTTGAAGCCGTCAATCTTTGATTGCACGTCTTCTGTGTTGAGGTTCAGGTCGGCGATTTGAGCATTAATGCGGGCGAAGTAACCGTTCAATTCTTCTGAACGCAAGTCCAATCGGCCGAGCGTCTCGGTGATGCGGTCCTGCTTGTCCTGGATCAACGTCAGGCCCTTGTCGACCTCTCGCACCGAGGTTTCCGCAAGTGCTTCCGCCTCGGATGCCACTTCACGCGCCTGCTCGACCGGCTGGGTTACCTGGGCTGCAATCTGGGATTTAACTTGCCGCTCAATCATGCCACTCAGTGCGGGCCAACCGACTGTGATGCCGACCAACCCGAGTGCAGTGATCAGCACCGAGCCGATATTGCGGTAGTGGCGAAACAACCGGGTCTCGACACTGCTTCGCACTCGTTCTTCCAATCGGCGTTGCAGCAATTCAAGTTGGTCAGCGTCAGGCAGGGACATAGTCAATCACTCGGCGAGGTAACACGGCACGCGGCCTTGCCAGACCCATTTCGTCTGACAGCCGCATGACACCAAGTGTGGCACACCACGGCATACAATTCGCCGTCACAGTGGATTTTTTAGCGTGCCTTCGATATGCATGCCATCACCGGAAACAGGGCTCAATACACCTTTGGCACATAGAGTTCATCCGGCAGTGTCTGACGCTCGTAGTTCGGGTCAAATTGCCGCTCAGACAATTCGATAGAATCGCGCTCGGTGTCGGTGTACGGGATTAAAGACAGCAAGTGCTCAATGCAATTGAGGCGCTCGCGTTTTTTGTCGTTGCCTTCGACAATGTACCACGGCGCTTCAGGGATATTTGTACGCTCAAACATCTCCTCTTTGGCGCGGGTGTAGTCTTCCCACCGGATGCGCGACTCCAGATCAATCTGGCTGAGCTTCCATTGCTTGAGGGGGTCGTGAATGCGCATTAAAAAGCGCAACTGTTGTTCTTCGTCGGTGATTGAAAACCAGTATTTCACAACCGTGATGCCAGAACGCACGAGCATGCGCTCGAACTCCGGCACGTCACGGAAGAAGTCTTCCACCTGGGCATCAGAGGCAAATCCCATGACGCGCTCGACCCCAGCGCGGTTGTACCAGGAGCGGTCAAACAAAACGATCTCACCCCCGGCAGGCAAGTGCGGCACATAGCGTTGAAAATACCATTGTGATTGCTCGCGCTCGTTGGGCTTGGGCAAGGCGACCACACGGCACACGCGTGGATCGAGGCGTTGGGCGATGCGTTTGATCACGCCACCCTTGCCGGCAGCGTCGCGCCCTTCACAAATAATCAGTACTTTTTCGCCGGTTTCTTGTACCCAGTCCTGCAACTTAATCAGCTCACCTTGCAGGCGCAGCAAGTTGCGGTAGTACACGCGCTTGTCGAGGCGGTGTGGGTGCGCGCTGTTGTAAAGACGCCGTAGCTCCTCGGTCAGCAACGGCTCTGCAAACTCCATCTCGAACAGATCATCCAGCGACTCCTCGAGTTCGGAGTCCATCCAGTCTCGGAAATCTGGATTGGGTGACTGGGACTGATCGTCTGTCATTGCGTCATCACACCGTTGCAAAAAAGATCAAAGCTGAGTTGTATCACACCTTCGTGGTACTGGAATGACAGCTGCAATCTGCTGGCCACCGCCCCCTGAACGCATCGTCTATTTCAATTCGCTCAGGACGTCGCGTAACGCTGCCGACATCTCAGGCGTACGCAAAGCGCCAGCGTCCACATCAAAATTCGCGTGGAAGTTAGGCACACTCATCGAACCGCGAAGATCACACCCAAAGTGTGGCGCACCCTCAACCGCGGCGTTCAGCACTGATCGGGCGCCGCCCTTGCCGGGCGAGGTGGCGAGTAACACCATGGCACGCCCCTGGTATACCCGGCCCTCTAACCGTGACACCCAATCAAACAAGTTCTTGTAAGCCGCGCAGTAGTGCCCGTTGTGTTCAGCAAAGGAGATAAGTATGCGGTCAGCGGCCAGAATGCGTTCCCTAAACTCCTGCGCCAACGCCGGCACACCATCTGATTGCTCTCGGTCAATGCTGTAGATCGGCATTTCAAAATCATTGATGTCGAGGTGATCGATCTCAACATCTTCCAGCAACTCTGTCCGCAGCAGTTCGGCGGCATGCGCGACCAACTGGCGGTTGATTGAGTGCCGACTGTTGCTGGCGGCGAAGGCCAATACGCGCATGGTCAATTCCATTGATGGTGTATCAACCAAAGCTGCGGTTGACGCACACCTATATCAAGGGAGAGGCCTCATTCAATTTGCCGGTCAGCAGGGCGCACTGTTTTTCGGTCAACAGGGGTTCTCAGTGCCAACTTCCTACAGCAAAACAATTCTGACGCGGCAGCCCGGCTGTTTGCTCGAAAATCCCGTTGACTTCCGGCCGTGCAGACTTGCGCGTGCGATCAACGCGCCGTGCACACGCCGTTCAGCGGTTCTGCGCAGGCATCCCAGCCGCACCCAGCGGCGAAAGTGCGTCGTCCAGTGCATAGACAATCACCACGCTGTCTTCTCCGACGTCACCGACATCAAGTGCAAAGCTCAGCACACCGTCACGCTCCTGCAGGCTCGCAAAGAAAAACGCAAGCCGATCACCTGGCTCATCGAGTGAATCTCCACGGCGCACATCAACCAACACGTCAGGTGTATTCGGCGCATTCGAAGACGTGAACGCAGCCTCTGTCCACTGCGTGGTGTGGGTCGCGTTATAGCTCAAGCGTTTGCTTTGCGCCTGTACTGTGAAGGTCAATTCTAGCGCGTCTGTGATCGAACTCTCCCCAGCTGTCTGATCGGCGACAATTTGCTCCAATCGCGCCATGAACCGTGTACCGCGATCAACTCTTTCGATGTATTTTTCGAGCACGGCCGGCAGATTGAGTGTGTTGCTGTCCGGAGCAAAATACTCAAGCGGCACAGGGTCTATCACATGCGGCACGGTTGCGGTGCTGTCTTCTTCCGGCGCCGCAAGTTGTTCGATCTCCCCCTCCACACCCTCCACGACCACCGATGCGCTGTCGCGTTCGCCGGCGACGGCACTCTCAGTGCTGTCCACTGCGGGCTGGGAATCCTCAACTGTTACAACGGCAACACTGTCACCGCTTTGCGGGGCACTGGGTTGTAATTCTGAAACGGCTGGTGCGACGCGCTTGGCGCTCTGTGTCGGTTCAGGGCTGTCATCGCCAGTGTCGATATAATTGAACACAGTCACTGTGAGTGCGATAACCACCACGATCGCACCCAGACCCATTGCAAAGCGTTGTTCTTCGCTCGTCATGCCAACCCCTCGCACTATTCGAATTTAACTTCGCCTTTGACCAGCAATGGCATCTGCGAGCTCATAGCAAACACGCGCAGTTGCATGCGCGACACTGGCAAGTGCCGTTTCTTCACAACAAATCGCAATTCTGATTCGTCAGACAGCTCGCTTGGTGAGATCACCACGGCGTGCCGCTTACCGTTCGATTGTTCGATGTCGAGCATCAAATCACCGCTCTGCGCAAGTGGCTTGCGCAAAGGCACGCGGATTTCCATGCCATCTGAATCACCTGAAACCTGCCTCGCGAACACCGTGCCATCGTGCAATAGCGGCGTCTCGTCCCGCAGCGCTTGATCACCTTTGACCAACCGCTCGACGCGGTCCATCAACCTTGACGGCAAGTCGACGTGGCCAATGTAACGGTCAATCACACGTGGTACTGAATCGGGAGGTTCGCTGTGACCAAATGGCGCAAGATCCAGGGGCGTTGGCCGCGCCACCACCCGAGCCGGTGCGGTACGCGCAGAACCGCTGCCTGCGCTATTTTCAGTGCCAACAGGCAAGGGCACAGACAGGTCAAACGCCTCACCGTCTGTCGCTAGACTGCCAACAGCGTCCGGTTCCGCAGCGTCTTTGGGTTCACTTGCAGAGAAGTCACGCTGCCAACCTTGATCCGCAGTACTGAGAATGCCAGTGGTGGTCACAAGCACAACCCCGAAAGTCAGCAGTGCTTTCACACTGCTCGCGTCTGCTATGGTTTTGATTGCCATTCCGCAACATCGCCTTTACGGTAAATCAGTCGATCAAACAGCGCGCATATCCTTTGCACGCAACGCCAACAGTCAATTCAAGAATTGCTCCAACCGTTCGTGTAGCCAACCTATACTTCGCGCTATGGCCAACCCCCAACACCGGACCGTCACAGTGCTGCTCTTTTGCAGTCTGACGCTGATCTGGAGCTTTTCCTTCCTGCTGATCAAGCTCAGCCTCGAGAGCTTTAACGCAGCACCGTTGGTGTTTTGGCGGCTGCTGATCGGTGCCACAGTGGTCACAGTCGCAGCCTGGCTGCTGCGAACACCTGTGCCAAAATCCGGCGCGGCCATCACCCTGGTGGTGATCGTTGCCCTGTTCGGCAACGCGCTGCCGTTTTACTTAATTCATCGCGGGGAGCTCACTGTCGACAGCGGCGTTGCGTCGCTGTTGATGGGCTCGATGCCCATCGCAACCTGCCTGGTTGCCTGGTTCGTGATCGGCGAACGCCCAAGGCCAATGCAGTTACTCGGCATAGCCCTTGGATTCAGTGGCCTCATCGCGCTGATAGGGTGGGACAGTTTTAACGGACTGGGGCGCACAGGCGGGCAGTTGCTGATTGCCGGCGGCGCTGTTTGTTACGCAATCAGCGCGGTATTGGTCAGACGCGCCGGCCTGCCGGCGTCGCTTTGGATTGCGGCCATGACGCTGTGGGTCGCAACCGCGCTGAGCGTACCGATGGCAATTAATGAGGGTTTCGCGCTCAAACAACCGCCGAGCGCCTTGACGTGGTTTTCAGTTGCAGCACTTGGCATTGGATGTACTGGGCTTGCACAAGTGATTTACTTCAGCCTGATCAGTCGCATCCAAGCCAACCACTTTGCCTTGATCAATAATTTCATCCCACTGCTTGGCTACGCGTGGGCGATCACCTTACTCAGCGAGTCGCCGCGCACCAACGCACTGATCGCAGCGTTGCTGATCATAAGCGGCGCAAGGTTAGTGCTGAGCAGGCCGAAGGCTGTTAGCTCAGCCCGCGTTCGATAGCTATCCCAAGTGCGGCCTGGCCAGATAGTCGCGCGTGCCCATTTCACGCAATCGGCTCGCTGCGCGTACAAATTCAAAGGCCATTCTCTTGCCAATGTAAAGTGCCTCTGGCGCGGCCTGCGCACTGACAATGAGCACCACGTTTCGGTCATAGAGTTCATCAATCAGGTTCACAAATCGCCGCGCGGCGTCGCTCGCTGCCTGGTCCATGACCGGAATGCCACTGATCAGCACACTGTGGTGCTCGCGGGCAATTTCGATGTAATCAATGCTCGACCGCGCTGTGTCACACAGCGCCACGAAATCAAACCAAACCACCCCACCGGCTTTGGCCATGACAGTGATTGGCCGATTGTTGACGATGAGTTCGCCGGGCGACGCCGCCGTGGCGCTCGGCGCTAGGCTGAGAAATTGTTGCAACATGTCACGCGCCACGTCGTCACTCACCGGGGTGTGGTAAACCGGTGCACGCTCGAGCGTGCGCAAGCGGTAATCGGTGTCGCTGTCGAGCTGCAACACCTCACAGTGCGCCTCCAGCAGCGCAATCGCAGGTAGAAACCTACTGCGTTGCAGTCCGTCTTTATACAGGCCACTCGGCGGCACATTAGACGTTGTTACCAACACAACTTGATGTTCAAACAAGGCGGTGAGCAAGCCGTGCATCAACATCGCGTCGGTGATGTCGTTGACGTGCATTTCATCGAGCACGATAACGCGCGCTTGACGAGCGAGCTCGGCGGCCACATCAGGCAGTGGATCGCGCATATCAGCCCGCTCTCGCAGCGCACTGTGCACGCGCTGCATAAACCGGTGGTAGTGCAAACGGAGCTTGCGCTCGGTTGGCAAGGCCTCAAAAAAAAGATCGCAGAAATGCGTCTTGCCGCGACCGACTCCACCCCACAGATAGAGGCCTTGAACTGGCTCTTGTGGCGCGCGCCCGCGCCAGCGGCTGAACCAACCATTGTCAACTTCAGCCGGTTCAGCTTGCAACGCACACCAAAGGCGCTCGAGCGCATCCACTGCGCGCGCCTGCGCGGCATCGGCTGTGAGTTCGCCGGCCTCGATTGCCGCGTTGTATTGCAATCGGGGCGACAGGGGCACGGGGGAATTCATTTGAGTCAGGCTAGGGCCGGGTCTTAATCCGGCTGATTGGCACGAATGGCCTGTATAGCGATTTTCTGACGGCGCAGCACATAGCGATGCAAGTTGTCTGCTGCAGCGGGTTCGAGATCGACCAAGCGACAGCGGCATATGTTGCCGTCATCGACTTTGATGACATCGGCAAATGCCACAATCTCGTCCGATGCACCGGGCAGGTCCAGCATCACGCGGTAACGCATACCCAGCTGCACCGCTGAGCACAGGCAAGAAAATCCACCTGCGCTGATGTCCAGCACCCGCGCGAGCTCGCCTTCAACCTGCAAAATAACCGGCTCATCCCGGTCCGGCACCACGCGGTAGGCAGCGCGGGAGGACTGTTCATCGATCTTGATTTCGATTTGTCCCGCTTTCTCGCGTTTGAACATCACAGCCATGGTCCACGCCCAGTCTCTAATTCACCTAAGTCACTGGCTACAACTGTAGACGGTGCACCGGGCACCAACTCTGCCAAGGCATGAAAAACTGCTTCGACATTGTTGTTACTCAGTATTTTCAACGCCCCTTCATAGGCGAGGTGTATACAACACAGTTCGCGCTCTCGGGCCAAGCTGAGCCGTATCAACACCGGCGCGACCACAAACGCGACTATTGCGAGCGACCATGCCAGCGGCGCGAGCACATGCATGCGTGTGGCTGTGACATCGAGCGCCAGCAGCACCGTGCCAAAGGCGCCGGTCACCACCAATGCGAGCGCCAAGCAGTACCAATGCGATACCAATAGACCACTGCGTAACCGTGTTGCCTGCAAGTTCGCCATCGCTTCCACCCTGATGCGCTGCTCGTCGGCTGCGCTCGCAACCAGGGAGCACACACGGTGCAACGGTGGCCAGTTGGTCTCGACTTCGGCAAGCCCAACAAGCCCATTGCGGCGCGAGTGCTCAGTGAGCATGAGTATGTGAGTCAAGGTGTCACGTGGGTCGCGCAGGCCTTCGCGCAACCGTGCCAGCGTACTGTCGGCCGTGAGTCGGAGGGTGTCATGGCCCACCGCGCCAAGCACCAGACACACACTACCCAGCACGACAAACACCAGCGCGAGCCCAATGCCAAAGAGCTCTGCACCGTTCATCCACACAGCGCACAAGCCAGCAAAGGCTGCGAAATAACCGAGTGACTTCATCGTGTGCATCCGAACAATAAGCGCAGAAAAACGCATGATCTGGGTGCAAGTTTGGAGAGATGCAGTGGCCTGATCACTGCCTTGGCAGACGCCATGTCGGGGAATGTATTCACCCACAGAAAGTAGCCCATTCGGACTGTTACCGCCACCGCACCGAAGGCCGCTCAAGCAGGACAACAGACCGGGCGATATCGGCCGATACCCTGCATGGAGCCCCTGTGGCTATAACCTCGCGCTGTGGACTGAATCGCTCGCCATGACCCAACTGAGCACTCGACTGGATATCACCCGCCCGCGTCGGTCCTCGGGCCGCCACGCCATCGGCACACGCGAGCAAAACGCATTCGAGTGGCTCGAGATCGTGTTGGCTGTGCTGGCGGTGCCCATGGCAGGCGCACTGGTGACGCCGAACGATCCTTTTTTCAATGAATCGAGCTTCCCGTGGGGGGCGATTGGCCCACTTCTCATCGGTTTGCGTCACGGCAGCGCACGCGGCCTGATCGCCGCCGCCGCGCTGATAGGCCTTAACGCCATCGCCGCTGACAGCGCCTGGATGCAGGATTCGAATTTCAACCGCGAGATTGCACTGGGCACCGTTCTGATCACGTTGATTGGCGGTATCTGGTCTGATGGCTACGCCCACAACCTCAACGCCGAGCAAGCCCGCACCGCCTACCAAGCAAAACGCTTGGACGACTTCGCACAAAACTATCACGCGCTTCGACTCTCACACGATCGCCTCGAATACCGCCTCGCCGGCTCCGTTGTGAGCCTGCGTGAAACATTGCAGGACGTTAGACGCGCATTTCAGCGTTCCTTCCACGCCAGCACCAAACTCGACGACTTCGCCGAGGATATCCTCGCACTGTTCGATTCCTTCTCATGGGTGCAGGCCGCCGAACTGCATTTGGTGGACGACCTAGGCCGTCTGATGGCGACCGCGGCGGCGAGCGTTGGCGACCCCAAACCACTCGACAGCCACAACCCTTTGGTCAAAGCGGCATTGCACAACCGCAAACTGGTCAACCTGACCGAACTCGACCCAACAGAGCAGATCGGATCGGTTTTGGTGGCAGCGCCGCTGGTGGACACTGCCGGTCGCATTCGCGCGCTGGTGACCATTCGACGCATGCCGTTCTTGTCTTTCACACCAGACAACATCCAGCTCTTGGCCGTGCTCAGCGCACACATTGGTCACTTAATTGCCGAGGCTGAACACAACGGCCGTGGCGACTCCGAGCAACGCTTCAGACGCGAACTTGCACATGTGTGTCAGGACGCCCGGCAATTCCACTTGCCGGCGATGCTGGTGCGCATCGAACTCAACGGTCCGGAACAGCGACAGACGCTGTCAGAGTACATCGTCTCGCTCCTGCGCAGTCTCGACGTGGCGACAGTATGCCAACGCGGCCCGCGCACTGAGTTGATGATACTGATGCCATTGACCGAGGTCCGCGAATACCAAACCTTCCAAGCGAGACTGGAAGAGGCGGTGGAGCAGCGCTTTGGTCGCAGTTTGGCAGCGCTTGGAGGCACCGTGAACAAGCGTCCCATCGGGCCGGACAGCAACGCCGACGCTATTTGGACCAGCTGGCGCACAACCCATGGGTAGCGTACTGGCGCTTGCATTGGGCCTCACGCTCGAAGGCATTGCAGCGCTCTGGTTGCTGCCAAACATGCAAAGCGGGCACGATTTCGCGTTGATGATGTGTATCCACCTCACCGCGAGCGGTTTGATCACCGTCGGCTACCAGAAATTTCTGCCACCTCACAACAAATTCTGCAACCGCGACATCGTGCTCGCCTACTCGGCAATCATGATTCTGTGTTTACCGCTTTTTGGCGCGATTGCAATGCTGGCTGTGCTCGCAACCGTCAGCCGAAAGCCAAATGCCTCACAGAAAGCGTGGCAATTGACTGAATTGCCAGACTTGCCACCGCGGGCGAAAAACAGCAAGAGCGAACGCTACGGCGAAGCCGCATTGATGGGCATCCTGACGCATTCGAGAAATCCCGAAAAACGCCTGAGAGCGGTGCTGGCCACACGCCAACTGGAGCCGCGAATGGCGTTGCCATTGCTGCGTCGTGCACTCAAAGACCCAAGCGAAGACGTTCGGCTCCTGGCATTTTCTCAGCTCGACAGCAAACAGGAGTCGCTCAACCAGCAGATCAAAGATCTGCTCGCCGAAATGGATGACAGCCCGGACATTCTCTACGACCCCAATACCTTGACAGCGATGGCTTCACGGTTTTGGGAGTTGGTCTATCTCGGCTACAACAACACCCAAGGGGACTTGTCTCTGCTCGACCGTGCGCGCGAACACTTGCTGCGCGCCTTAGAACACAACCCTGATTACGCAGAGTTGCATTTCCAGCTCGGGCGCATTCAGCTCAAACTTGGCAACCTTGAACAAGCCCAAAACGCATTCCTCACTGCCCGCACCGGTGGCTTTTCAAAAGACGAACTCATGCCCTATTTGGCGGAATGTGCTTTCCTCGCCGGCCGCTACCACGACATCAAACCGTTGCTATCAGAAATTGATTACAAGCGGCGCAAACGCGAACCGTTTAAAGCACTGGTGGCGCAATGGGCCTGATGCGACGCTTACCTCAAGCCGCACACGTCGATGTGTTGCTGCTGATTGAGGGCACCTACCCAATGGTCCCCGGTGGCGTGTCCGAGTGGGTTCACGCGACAATCACTTCGCTGTCGTCCACCAAATTTGGCATCGTGTTCATTGGCGGCGACATCTCAGACGCAGGTTCACCACATTACAAGCTGCCACCCAACGTCGCGCACATTGAATACCACTACATCTCAGACACTTGGCGAGCTCAGCGTAAATGGTCACGGCCACCCGAGGCACGCAACCCCGAGGCACTTGCCCAAATCGCGCAGATGTACCATGCCCTGGTGACGGCAGCCAGCGAAGATTTGCCAGCACCGGATGCCACCGAATTATTCGAGCTGATTGTTGCAGGTTCCATCACGCGTGAAGACTTCCTGCACAGCCGTGACGCTTGGGAGGCTTTGCGGCCCTGTTACCAAGGCGCGCACGTCGATGGCAGATCTTTCATCGACATATTCTGGCAAATACGCGCGATGTATGCCCCGCTGCTGGCACTCAACGCCGCTATCGAGCAATTGCCCCGGGCCGGGGTTGTGCATTCGCTCTCGACAGGGTTCGCGGGCGCACTGGCGACCTTACTCAAAAAGCGACGCAATGACGCCGTGCTGCTCAGCGAACACGGTATTTACACGCGTGAGCGCACCATAGACCTCGCGCGAACTGCCGCGAGAACAAATCAGGCCGGGCACCACTCGGCCAGCCTCGATGACAATGACGGCCGCCGAATCTGGATCAAATACTTTGAGTCGCTGGGCACCATCTGCTACCGCCAAGCCAATAACATTACAGCCCTGCACACCAGCAACCGAGCATGGCAGCTGGCCGCTGGCGCCCCGGAGGCTCGCAGTCGAATCGTGGCCAACGGCATTGACGTAGACCGCTACGAGCGCCTGCACAATGAGCGCGCAGACACTGTGCCTCGTGTGGTGGCCTTTATCGGTCGTGTCGTGCCAATAAAAGACCTCAAAACCTTCATCCGCTCGATTGCGTTGATGCGTCAGCACGATCAGAACATCGTCGGCTGGATAGTTGGACCAATGGATCAAGACCCCCGCTACGCCGACGAATGTCTAGCCTTGGTGCGAAGCCTTGGGCAACTCAACCACGTTCGGTTTTTGGGCTTCCAAGATATCGAGTACATCTACCCCCGCATTGGCGTGGTGATGCTGACCTCCCTGTCAGAGTCTCTGCCGCTGGTCGTACTCGAGGCGTTTGCGTCGGGCGTGCCGGTGGTCGCAACCGACGTCGGTGCGTGCAGTGAGTTAATTGAGGGCCGCGACGATCAGGACAGGGCGCGCGGCAAGGCCGGTCGAATCGTCCCAATTGCCAATCCTCAAGCATCGTGCGACGCAGTGCTCGAGCTCTTGGACGACACAAACGCATGGACATCAGCGCGCGATGCAGGCATCAGTCGGGTGCGCGCTCTATACGACAAGAGCACCATGCTTGAAGAATACCAGTCACTCTACGACACCTTCGCGAAGCGGAGCGCCTGATGTCCGGGATTGGATTTGAGCTGCACAGACTGCTCAAGAGTGAGCGCCGCGAACACCAAGCCGCGGCTGCACGTCAGTCCAGTAGCCGTGCGACCGCACCTTGGATTCCGCCAATGATACTGATTGGCGCATCCGGCTTGCTGACCACCTTGGCTCTAGGCAAATCAACTGAGCTCGAAGACATTGCTTCGTTGTTTATTGGCATTGTGACCGTGTCCATGCTCGCAAGCGTCGCCTCCACCGCCGCCATCGCTCGCATCGCCAGCGACCCGCTCGCCCAACTGGTGCGCCCATTGGTCTTGGCAAATTTGATCGCCACGGCGTTCACTGTGTTGCTGCTACTGCTGATTTGGCCATTATTCGAATCACTTTTTTCACTGCCAATGACTCAATCAGCGGCGTTCAGTGCGGTGTTATTGGCAAACATCTGGCCGCCAATTGTCGCTCTGGTGTTGCGCCGCCGACTGCGAGACATCGCAGTGCCAGTGATCGCCACGGTGCTGGCGTTGATCGCCATCTGGTTTGCCATTCAGTACCAACCTAGCGATATCTACCGATCCAGGCTGGACATTGCACTGTGTTCTGCTGTTATCGCAGCCTCGTTTGGAACACTCATTGGTCTCGCCTTGCGACTCGACGATGAGATCAAGCCCGAACAACGATCGACACCCTACAACCGGATTGACTACACCGCTTGGGCGCCTGCACTGTTCACACTGATGCTGATAGGTGATCGCTTACTGCTTAGCTTGAGTGAGCACTCCATCACGTCAATGTTGCACGCATCAGCCCCATCAATGATTGGGATGCTGTGCGTATTGCCAGCCTTGTGGTATCTCGTCAAGTATATCGAACCGACCTTGTGCCAGCATCGAGCGAAGTTGATGACAGCGGTATACGAGGGTGAATCGCTCGAGCACATTGAACAAGAACTCGACAACTTCGCCAACCAAAGCGACGCTGGTCTCAACACGCTTGCGAAAATGCTCGGTGTGAGTGCCATCGCGGGCTTCCTGATCGGACCGGAACTGCTCGCTGTGCTCGAGCTTAATCCCAATGCCATAATCCAGCTGCAATTTTCCATCGTGAGCAGTGCCATGCTGACTCACTTCCTCGGCAGTATTGCACTACTGTGGTTAATGCAACTGCGGTTTCATGTCTTCTGCGCAACGCTTGTAGGTTCGCTGTTCTACACCGCCCTGGCTATCACGGCGATTCAGAGCGAAGTGCTTCAGCCAGCGCTTGCCGCCACGCTGGCCGCGTGCATGACCAGCTTGTTAACCTTCACGCTGGTGCGACAATGCATCAATACGCTGGCTGTTCACATGCTGCTCGACTGAGCATTGCTCAGGCTGGCCACGTTCGCGACCAACGCGGCAGCAAGTCAGCGGCGCGGCGGTCAAAGGCGCGATCACGCTCACGCGCACCCTCACAGATTGCCTCGAGCTCACACCAAAATTCCGCCGAGTGATTGAGGTGCCGACTGTGCGCCAACTCATGCAAAATCACGTATTCGACCATATCCGGTGGCATCAGCAACAACCGCCAATTGAGGCTCATGGTGCGTTTGCTCGAATAACTTCCCCAGCGGCTGCGTTGATTGCGCACAGAAACCCGCGAGACCGGCAAGCCGGTCTTCTCGCTGAGCCTCGCAACCCACGCAGGCAAGACCTGTGTGGCATGCAGGCGCATCAGTTCGTGTAGAGATCGAAGATCGGCCGCTGCGCTGACATCCAAACTCTCACCCGTGGCGGCCAGATCCACTTGCATCGGCAACACCGGCTCGCGTCGCGGCTGGTCCAACCCCTGGGGATCGGCCCCATGACAGGCTGACACCCATGCGTCCTGCGCCAACAAGAAGGCCTCGGCATCAGCTCGTGACACGCCCGATGGCAGCACCAGCAAGAGCCCACGATCCGGGCTGTACTGCAGACGCAGCCGCCGCGCACGGCGTGATCGGCGCAGCGTGTAGTGCCAGCCCCGCTGTGATCTGTGTTGGGATTCCAGAGCCATCCAGTCGCCAATTAATCGTTCGGCAGTTTGCCATTGAGCGCGCAGAGTGTTATTGATCTCACCGAGCGATGCGCAACGGAGAATGCTTCAAAATGCACGAGCTGACCAGCCTGAAAGTGCTGCGCTTGAACATGGCCGGCGCACCCATTGACTGGCTGACCTGGCAAGAAGCCGCCTGTTTATCAGCGCGAAATTTAATCGGCTGGTCACTTGGCGACACCATGATACAGCTCAAAGGCGGATACAACCGTCGAGCGGGCATGCGATCTGAGCTTGGCCTGCACGGCATTATTGCCTGCAAAGGCCACATGCACACGCGCATGGAGCACGTGCCACGGTTGTCCAAAAAAGCCCTGTTTTGCCGCGATCAACACCACTGCATGTATTGCGGCAACCAATTTTCAGTCTCCAAACTCACGCAAGACCACATCGTGCCCCTGTCCAAAGGCGGTGAGCACAGTTGGACCAACGTCATCACCGCCTGTCGCCGCTGCAACCAACGCAAAGGCAACCGCACGCCGGAGGCGTGCAACATGCCGATCTTAGCCGTCCCCTACCGACCAAATCGCGCTGAATACCTGGCTTTGGTAAACAGCAAGCGCATCCTCGGTGACCAGATGGCGTTTCTCAGCGCGCATTTTTCCCGCAATTGGCGCACGGATTAACGCAATCACAGCACCCTAATTGGCCACCCCGGACCACCAGTCGCGTTGCGGCGGATTTGAGAGCTGGAACACTTCGCCAATCAAAGGCGTCGCAACGGTCACCCCGCGCTCGGCCGCCGCCTTAGCCGCTCGGCGGATTGGCTCGTCCCACACGTGATAAGCAAGATCAAATTTTGCCCAGTGCACTGGAAAAAACGCAGCCGCACCCAGCGCCACGCTCGCTCTGACAGAGTCTTCTGGTGTCATGTGAATCTCCGACCACAGCGGGTCGTAAGCGCCGTTTTCCATGAATGCGATATCAAAGGGACCAAGCTGTCGGCCGATCTCGGCAAATTCGTCAAAATAACCGCTGTCACCGCTGTAAAAAATATTGTGCTCAGGTGATCGAATGGCCCAGCCCCCCCACAAGGTGCTGTTGCGGTTGGTCAACCCACGCCCGCTGAAGTGACGCGCCGGCGTGAGCGTGAACCGCGTCTCTTCCATATCGTGGTGCTCGTACCAGTCGAGCTCAACGATTTTCTCCGCGGGGATGCCCCAGCGCTGCAAATGAGCGCCAACACCGAGTGGCACCAGAAATTGCCCAACTTTGCTGTCGAGCGCAATCACCGCTTTGTGATCGAGATGGTCATAGTGATCGTGCGAGATCAACACAGCATCGATCGGAGGCAGATCGTCGATTGACGGCTGATGCGTCATTGCAAAGGCCTTGACCGTAAACGGCACCGGCGATGCCCCAAAGAACACCGGATCGACAAGCACGGCACGGCCGGCGGTCCGCAACAGAAATGTCGAATGTCCAAACCAGACAGCGGTCCCATCGACCAACGTGCGCGCGGCAAACGCATCGGCTGGCAGCGGTTCTGCTGGCCGTTTCCCAGGTGGCGGAAAAAAGAAATCGAGCGTCGAGCGGTCTGGGTCCACTGCTCCATCTGTTGAAACCGCCGTGGGCCCAAGGTTTCGAAAAACCTCACCGTTGAATTGGTCTGAGGCGACAATTCGCGCTGGACGTGTACCAGTTCCCGCCGCACCAAAGGTCGGCGCCCACCTGAGAAACCCTGCCAACCCAATCGCCATCAGCAGCACCATCGCCAGCACCACCACACACACTTTCTTAACGGTACGAATATCTGATTCCTCTGCGCGATACGCTGTAGACGAGTGTAGCCAACACCACTCATCAGAACAGCAGCTGTGGCACGCACTATCACTGCACGCAACAAATCTGTTATGCCTATACTCATACTCGACAAAGAACTTTCTGCGTGCGGGTTCAGGCACGCGCCCTGCTACTGCAATACAAGCACCAGATAACCGGGACCCTGCTCATGAACGTGACCCGCAGAAACCTGCTTCGAGTCGCGCTGCCCTCTTTGATGGCCCCAGTCTTGGGTCAGGTCCAAGCTGCCCCGCGTCGTGATCACGACAGCGCAGCCCTGTGGTTGTTACTCAACCACGCCAAACAACGTCTGCAAGTCATGCAAGGCAATAAGTCCATCCTGCACTACTCAAACGTGTCATGGGGTCGCGGCGGCATTGGCTTGAAAACCCGAGTAGGCGACAACGTCACGCCAGTGGGTGAGTTCCGTGTGCGGTGGATCAATGAGCGCAGTCAGTGGCGCACCTTCTTTGGATTCGACTACCCAAATCCCAACTATGCACAGCTGGGGCTCATGCGCGGCGATCTCAACAACGACCAATACGGCAGCATCATAGAAGCGAGTCGGCGGGGTCACGTGCCGCTGCAAAACACTCCCATTGGCGGCGCCATAGGCATTCACGGCCTCGGCGATGCCAACACCGCGATCCACCGTGCGACCAATTGGACGCAGGGCTGTATCGCACTCGATAACGCACAGATAGACCATCTGGCGCAGTTCGTGACCGTCGGCACCCGCGTGGTGATCGGGCCAGAGACCGCGACGAGTTAGCTTCCGGTCCAAAGGGCCAAGCTGCGTGTCTTATCTGGCACAACGCGCCAACCACACCAAATCATCTTTCAGGCTTTTGTGCCCTGCGCACAACCCCGTTCGCGGGGGCACCTCTGCGTCAGCATCTGATCGCCGCAGGGTGAAAATTTTCGCAATTATTGACGATCTGCAGCTACGCTCTACCGATACCCACCAAACAACAGGAGATCGCCGATGAGAACGGTACGATTGGCTGCCGCAGTGTTAGCGCTGGGCGTTGTGACTGGTTGCGCAAGCACCACAACCACTGACGCATTGATGAAAGAGCTCGAAGCCGCTCAAGCCACGGCCGCCGCCGCACTGGACGCCGCCAACGCCGCCAACGCCGAAGCGATCAAGGCAAAGACCAGCGCGATCAATGCGAGCACGACTGCTGCCTCAGCGGAAGAGACGGCTAACGCCGCGCAAAGTGCAGCCGACGACGCTCAAGCGATGAGCGAGAAGAACCGAAGCGAATTCGCCGAGATGCTCGACCGCATGTTCAAAAAGAGCATGTTGAAGTAAGCGCGTCGATTTGAGCGCACGAAAAAACCGGCCTACTGGCCGGTTTTTTTTTTGCTTGAACTCTCGCTCTCGCGTCAGGCGCTGAGCGGCACCAGCGTAGGCACCCCATCGGCACGCTCCAAGATATCGCGAAGTGCCGGTATTTTGACTCGACCAGTCGCGCCGTCAGAGTGCGTCACAGAGACCACCACTTCACGCAACCAGCGCGTGAGATCAGGCGCAGATTCGTCGAGCGACGGGTGCGCCTCGATAAACCAACTGCCGTGATGCCGGGTGAGCTTTATTGGCTGGTTCACCAAGTGCACAGAGGTGTGCAGCTCGACCGTGTTGTAGAGGTATTCGATGTCTTCGGGGTACATGCGCAGGCAGCCGTGAGTCACCCGCATACCCACACCCCAGGGCTTATTGGTGCCGTGGATAAGGTAGGCCGGGAGATTCAGCCGCAGAGCGTGCTGACCGAGAGGATTGTCGGGTCCTGCTGGCACGCGGGTGGGCAACGGGTCGCCGTCGGCCGCGTGTTCTGCGCGAATAGACTCCGGTGGATACCAATCGGGGTCTTTCTGCTTGCGCACTATCCAAGCGCGGCCGAGCGGGGTCTCCCAATCGACACGGCCGACGCTAACCGGGTGCGTAGTCACTGATTGCGAGCCATTGGATTCGCTGAATCGGTAGAGACGCATTTCGGGCAAGTTGACCACAATGCCCTCGCGAGGCGCATTGGGCAGGATATATTGCGTCGGCAACACGACCTCAGCCCCATTCCCAGGCAGCCAAGCGTTGAGGTTCGGATTGGCTGAAACGATTTCATCGCGTCCAACGCCGTGGCGCCGGGCGATATCAACCAGCGTATCCGCGGGCCCAGCAAAGGTGCGGCGCAGCGAGCCAATCATGCCAATATCAGACGGCGGCACGGCATACTCAGGCACCCGCGCATGCACCGGTGAACCCGCCAACAGCGGCGCACTCGCTAACGCGAGAGGGGCTTTCAAAAGGCGCCGCCGATTCATTTTGTGCACCGTGTCCAACTCATCGCTCATCGTATTCCAATCCGGGTCTGTTTCCAGAAGCTCTCTTTTGGCACTCACAAGCCGTGCCGTCGTGCCCGAGTATAGTCCCTGAGACGCGCTCGCAATCCCGCCCAACCCACAACCGCGCGAGCTTGGCTCACAGATTGCGTGGTCAGTGACTACCAATACACACCGCCTCAAGCAGGCGATTGGCGACAGGGCCCTTGACATGACAAGTCAGGGTCAACGCTTCGGGTAGGCAATGGGCAATATGAAATTAAGCAGCGTCGCTGTTGCACTCGCGGTCGCCTCGACCGGGGCGCTTGCACTGGACGTCCAACCACACGTTATCGGGGGCTGCACGGCGACCGATGACGAATTCTTTTTCAACGCCGCAATTGCCAGCAATTTTGGCTTGTCGGAATTTGACTCCCAATTCTGTGGTGGATCGTTGATCCACGAGAGCTGGGTGCTGACCGCTGCGCATTGCCTTTACCAGCCCAACGCCCTCGGCGGCTACAACCCACTCGATCCGAGCGACATCCAGGTGCTGTTCGACAGCCACACGTTGTCGACAACTGGCGCCGCTGCCGGCGTTGCTGTGTCTGACATCGTGCGCCACACGTTGTACGACGAAAACGATCCCGCTTCACCAAACGATATCGCGCTGATCAAACTCGCCACCCCTGAGACCGGACGCGAGACCGTGCGTCTGGCCACGGTCAAGCCCGGCGAGGGCCTCGAAGCCATGGTATTGGGCTGGGGTGACACCAACATTGACCTCAATGTGATCGAGTACAGCACAACACTGCAAGCTGTAAACGTCGACACATGGAGTAACGCCGCGTGCAGCGCAGCGCTGCCTGGCGTCACGCTGCAGAACAGCCATTTGTGCGCTGGCACGATAGAGGGTGGCCGCGACAGTTGCCAGGGCGACAGCGGCGGCCCGCTGCTGCTAGACACCCCGAACGGAATCACTCAAGTTGGCATAGTGAGCTTTGGCTACGGCTGTGCACTGCCTTCGACACCGGGTGTCAACACGTCGGTCGACGCATTTTTGAGTTGGATTGAGGCCAACACGTTTAACCCAGCAACAGGCTTGGCCGACGTGCCAGCTGCCACCGGCATTGGCGAAGCTTTCACGTCCTTGCAAAGCGGCTGCCCGGACGAGAACACCATCTCAGAAGAGATTATCAGCATAGTGTCGGGCACTGGCTTGTCCAACATCACGCTTGGCGGCGGCGGTGGCGGCGCGAGTGGACGTGCCATTGCGGGCGTGGGCTCTTTCTCGCCTCCTCTCCTCATTGGCCTGATAGCGCTGTTTCTCAATTTCGGCCGCAGACCACGCTAAAGCTGCAACAAGGCATCACTGTGGGCGCATTGAGCCAGCCACTCACCCGCCCTGACAACAGGCTTCGAGCAGGCGCGTAGTATTGGCCACGGTCATCGGCAGCGGATTGCCGCCAACGCTCGGGTCACGCAGCGCGGCCTCGACAACACGCGCCACATCCACATGCTCAATGCCAAGCGCATGCAAGCCACTCGGTATGCCAAGTGCGGCATTGAATGAATCAACAAAATCACAGAAACCGTCGAAGCCGCCTTCTATATCGAGGTAGTCAGCCGCGCGCGCTATGACGCTCTCTATGGCTGGCCGGTTGAACTGCAATACAGCTGGCATGCACACCGCATTGGTGGTGCCGTGGTGGGTGCCATAGATAGCGCCGATGGGGTGCGACAACGCGTGAATGGCCCCGAGGCCCTTTTGAAATGCCGTGGCACCCGCAATCGCGGCGGACATCATGTGCGCCCTTGCTTCAAGGTCGTCACCGTTTGCGTAAGCGCGCGGCAAGTTGTCTTTCACCAACCGCATCCCCTCGAGCGCCATGCCTTGGGACATCGGGTGGTAGTGCGGCGAACAAAAAGCCTCGACACAGTGCGCAAACGCATCCAGCCCGGTGCCCGCTGTGATCGCTTGTGGCATCCCCGCGGTCAAGGCCGGGTCACAGATCACCGCGCGCGCCAGCATGCGCGGGTGAAAGATGATTTTCTTTTGCGCAGTGTCCAACTGCGTGAGGACCCCGGCGCGGCCGACTTCAGATCCAGTGCCGGCAGTTGTTGGCACAGCGATTATCGGTGCGATGCCATCAACCGACGCGCGCGTCCACCAATCACTAACGTCTTCAAAATCCCAGACAGGCCGGGTTTGCCCTGCCATAAAAGCAATCAATTTACCGAGGTCTAAACCCGAGCCACCACCAAAGGCGATCACCCCGTCGTGTTGACCGGCGGCAAATGCCACGAGCCCTGCAGCAAGGTTGTGATCATTGGGATTGGGATCCACATCTGCAAACACTGCGTGCGCCAGGCCAGCCTGATCTAGCACAGCCAGTGTAGCGGCGGTCACTTGATTGCTGACCAAGCCTCGGTCAGTTACAAACAGTGGGTTTCGCATACCGTGGCGTTGACACAAATCGGCGAGCTCGGCGATACGCCCCGCGCCAAAACGGATGTCGGTGGGATAAGACCAGTTGGCTTGAAGTGGCATATTAGGCCTCCTTTTTTTGCAGGCTTGGCGCCTGCGCAGGCAGACCCAGCGAGTCGATCAAAAAAGCCTGAATAAACGCTGTTTCTTTGAGCGCATCATAACGCCCGGACGCACCGCCGTGCCCCGCACCCATGCGCGTTTGCAGCAGTAACGGTGCGTCGTTTTGTCGCAGCTCTCGCAATCTCGCAACCCACTTCGCCGGCTCCCAATACGTCACCCGCGGGTCGGTTAAACCCGCGAGCACTAGCAACGCCGGATAATTGAGAGAGCCAACATTGTCATATGGACTGTAAGCTTGGATACGCCTGTACGCTTCTTCACTCTCTATGGGGTTGCCCCACTCATGCCACTCAGGAGGCGTCAATGGCAGCTCCGCGTCACACATGGTGTTCAGCACGTCAACAAAAGGCACGTCAGCGACAGCCGCGGCAAAGAGATCGGGGCGCATGTTGACCACCGCACCGACCAACATGCCGCCCGCTGAACCGCCGTAACAACTCAGGCGCAAACGGTCGACCAGCTTCAAGTCAACCAGGTGCTCTGCCGCGGCGATAAAGTCTGTGAAGGTATTGGTCTTGTTCTCAAGCTTGCCCTCGGTGTACCAGCGGTAGCCTCGCTCCATGCCGCCGCGCACGTGCGCGATGGCGCACACCGCGCCGCGATCGACCAACGACAACCGCGTACCCGAAAAACCCGCCGGGGTACTCGATCCATAGGCTCCGTAACCGTAGAGGTGTAGCGGCGCCGAACCGTCTGCCACAAGATCAGCGCGGTGGATGTAGCTGATCGGAACACGTTCACCGTCTGGTGCGGTCGCCCACGTTCTGCCGGTTTGATAGTGCGCAGGATCGTGACCGCTTGGCACCTGCTGCTGCTTGCGCAACACACGCTCACCTGAGGCCAAATCCATGTCCCACGTGGTGGCCGGGCTCGCTGGCGACTCGTAGTAAATTCGCAACAAGGCATCGTCCGTTTGATAACCGCCGCTCGCACCGAGTGCGTAACACGCGTCTTCAAATTCGAGCCACTCAAACGTGGGCGCACTATCCGCTGTGGGCTCCTTGCAAACACCCAATCTCGGCAAGCCATCGACCTGTTCACGAATCACCAAAAAATCACGCTTGAGTATAAAATCTCGCAGCAGCACATCGGGCTCGGGTCGGTAGTAGTCTCGCCACGTAGCGCCATCGCTTGAGTCAAGCGGTGCGATCATCAACTTAAAATCAATTGCACCGTCTCGATTGGTTTGAATCAACCACACATCAGCCCAATCATCGATATCATAATGCAAGCCCTGCTGCCGTGGCGCGATGCAGCGCAACTGACTTCGAGGGTCTGATGCGTCGAGCACATGACACTCGTCTGTGGTGTGGTCATGCGCTTGGACAACCATAAAGCGGTGTGAACTGGTCGCGCTGACCGAGACAAAAAAGCCCGGATCAGACTCGGAATAAACGCATTCACTTTCACCGCCCGCACGGTGGCATCGCCAGACACGGTCGGTGCGGTGGTTGTCGTCGAGCGTGGTGTAGTAGAGCGTTTCACTGTCAGCCGCCCACACGATGTTCGCGCTTGCCGTGTCGGTCTCGAGCGTGAGATCGTCGCCGGTGCTGAGGTCGCGCACCACCAGCTCGTACACTTCGCTGCCATTTCGATCAACCGACCACACTAACCAGCGGTGGTCGGGGCTGTGCTCAACAGCACCGATGCCGAAGTACTCGCTTTCCCCAGCTTCTTGGTTGCCATCGAGCAACACCTCTTCCGCCTCGACGCTGTCTTGCTCGCTCAGCGGCCGGCGACACCAGCGCGCGTACTGTTCACCTGCTTCAATGCGGCGGTAGTAGACCCAGTCCCCATCTGGCGCAGGCACACTGCTGTCGGTTTCGGCAACCCGGCCGCGCATTTCCTCAAAGAGCGCCGATTGCAGGGACTCAGTCGATGCCATCGCGGCGTCAGTGCGCGCATTTTCCGCATCGAGGAATTCGCGGATCGGTGGTGCAAGCACACTCGGGTCACGCATCACCTCCCGCCAATTGGGGTCACGCAGCCAATCGTGCTCGTCTACACGTTCGATACCGTGAAGACGGTGGACTCGACTGCGGGTGTTGTCTTGGGTCACGTGGCGCTCCTCGCTGACGCTGTTGGCCTTCTGGCCTACAGACTGCTTATGACTTGTGTTGCAATCAATCAGATTGAACACCGTTCAATCTTACATCGCATTCGCACCGGTCCTGCTACGCTTAAAATGCACCGGGCTATCACGTCAACAGGAACGTCCCTCATGCCGAATCGACTCCAAACGGCCGTGCTGATCAGCGCTGTACTCGCCGGCACATCTCTACCGGCCTCGGCGGCTGACTTGTTGTCGGTCTACCGTGACGCGCTCAACAACGACCCAAGCTATCAGATCGCCGCCAACCAACACGACGCCGCCCAACAGGCGATGAATATCGCGCGTGCTGCTAAGAGACCGACAGTGGGGCTCAGCGCGGTGGCCAGGGCTTCAGACAACAGCCGCCTGGACGAGACCAATCTGACCGCGGCCATCACCGGCAGCCTGCCGCTCTACAACCGCAGCAATGAATTGAATATTGATGCAGCGCGAGCCAGTGCCGCCGAGGCCGACGCCGACCTCACCGCCGCCGAGCAAAGCCTTGCCCTGCAAACCGCTCAGCTTTACTTCAATGTATTGCGTGCACGTGACGAGCTGGCGTTCGCGCGCGACGAGCTGGCAGCATTCGAGCGGCAGCTCGAGCAAACGGACGGTCGCTACGAAGTTGGACTGGTGGCAATCACTGACGTCAAGGAAGCACAGGCGACTTTCGACAGCGCCCAAGCATCCGTGCTCGTTGCAGAGAACCAACTCTCAACCGCCATGCAAGCGCTGAAAGTGTCAACTGGCACCTTCCCCGAGACCTTCGCCTTCTTGCGCAACAACATTGAGCTCAGATCACCGCAGCCAGCCGATGTCGATATGTGGGTGGCGCGCGGTATAGAGCAGAGTCCGCGACTTCGCGCCGCACAGCAACAAACACAAGCGGCACGCGTCGATCTCGGCCTCGCCGATGTCACCAATTCGCCGACACTGGACCTCGAAGCGACGATCAGTGAGACCTTGTCAGATGTCGATCTAAACGACAATTTTGGCAACCGCGCGATTCAATTGAATTTTTCAATGCCGCTCTACAGCGGTGGTGCAATCGCCGCCAGCAAAACCCAGTCGCGCCTGCTGCTGACCGCAGCGGAACAACAGCTTGAACTCACTACCCGCGAACTCGAGCGCGATATTCGCAACAACTACGCGTCTGTGGAGTCGGCGATCAGCCGCGTCAACGCCCTCGTGCGCGCGCTGGAATCGAGCAGCACCGGTCTAGAGGCAACCCAGGCCGGCTTCGACGCCGGCACGCGCACCAACGTCGATGTGCTCAATGCCATACGCAGCGAATCCAACGCCAAAGCGCAGCTCTCCAGTGCGCGCTACGACTACATGCTGGCGTTGATGGAGTTGTACGCGCTTGTCGGTGAACTCGGCGAATCGGAAATCATCGAGATCAACGCGTGGCTGGCTGAATAGATAGCCACTGAGCGGATTCCAAACACGCACACCAAAATCGTGTGCGCAATCGGCGAGCCGCGGCGAAGGCACGCTATAGTGCAGCAATCGCCCAACCCTCTCGCGCACGCCACATGGCCACCCCGACGACACCCGATCGCTTGACAGATCTGCCGCCGCTGCAATTTGACAACCGCTTTCGGCGCGAGCTGCCCGCCGATCCAATGTCAGTGAACCACCCTCGGCAGGTGATGAACGCGGCCTACTCCGACACCCTACCGAGCCCGGTGCCCGCACCCAAAACCCTGTCAGTCTCCACGGAGATGATGGCCCGGCTCGGGCTCAGCGACGTCGACCCAAAAAGCGACGGCTTTGCCGCGCTCTTCACAGGCAACCAACTCGCGCCCGGCAGTGAGCCCTATGCGATGAACTACGGCGGCCACCAGTTTGGTCAATGGGCTGGGCAACTTGGCGACGGGCGCGCGATCAACCTCGGTGAAGTGCTCACCCCCACAGGCGAACACTTGGCGTTGCAGTTAAAAGGCGCCGGCACCACACCGTATTCACGCGGCGCAGACGGTCGTGCGGTGCTGCGCTCATCACTGCGCGAATACGTGTGCTCTGAGGCCATGCACCACCTCGGCGTGCCGACAACACGGGCGCTGAGTTTGGTTGTGACCGGAGAACCGGTGCTGCGCGACGTGCTCTACGACGGCAACGCCGCGCACGAACCGGGCTCGGTTGTCTGCCGCGTTTCCGCGTCCTTTTTGCGCTTTGGCAGTTTTCAGTTGCCCGCGTCGCGCCAAGACCACGACACCCTGCGGCAGTTGGTAAACCACACGATCAAACACCACTACCCCAACTGTCTGGCAGACGGGCGTGCCAGCGAGGATGCAGACAATGCCGCGATTGGCCAGTTTTTCCAAGCGGTGTGCGAGCGCACTGCCGAACTTGTCGTGCATTGGCAACGCGTTGGCTTTGTTCACGGCGTGCTCAACACCGACAACATGTCGATCCTCGGCGAGACCATCGACTACGGCCCCTACGGCTGGCTAGAAGACTTCGACCCGGACTGGACCCCCAACACCACCGACGCCCAATTTCGCCGCTACCGCTTCGGTCAGCAGCCGGCTGTGGTGCTTTGGAATCTCGGTCAACTCGCCAACTGCCTGCACACACTGACCGACGAGGTCGAACCGCTGCAAGCGGGCATAGACCACTTCCGCGCACAATTTGAAGCGCGCTGGCGCGCGATGATGTGCAACAAATTGGGGCTCTCAGCGTGGCAAGACAGCGACGCTGAATTAACTGACGACCTGCAAACCTTGCTCGCGGCGGTCGAGACCGACATGACCGTGTTCTACCGCGCGCTCGCAAAGCTGAAACGGGAAGACGACCCAGACGCAGCCTTCAACACCCTGCATCCTGCCTGGTACCGCCCGGAGACCCTAACCGACGACTACCGCGCACAACTTGTCGCATGGCTCGCCGCCTACCGCGCGCGCACTGACGCTGATCCCCTGAGCGCGACCGAGCGCCAGCAGAAAATGAACACGACAAATCCACTCTACGTGCCGCGGAACTACCTCGCGCAACTGGCCATCGACGCTGCCGAACAAGGCGACACCGGCCCGCTCGAGCGCTGGATCGACGCATTGAAATCACCCTATTCCGAGCAACCCGGGCGCGACGACCTAGCCGAAAAGCGCCCCGACTGGGCGCGCACGCGCGTGGGCTGTTCGATGTTGTCGTGCAGCTCCTGAGCACCCCACCGCAAGCAGCCAATGGTCCCTGTTAAACTCTGAGGCCCGTAGACGCTGAGAGCATGCATGTCTGTTTCCGCGCACACCCCAGACGCGACCGAAATGCCAGCCGCTGCCCGCAACCACCTGATCAGTGCGCTGCGAGACATTGTCTCCGCTGAGTGTTTGCTGACAGCGCAAGACGAACTCGCCCCCTACGAATCCGACGGCCTCGCAGTCTACCGCCAGAGACCCGCCGTTGTGGTTTTGCCTGAAACCATCGAACAAGTGCAAGCTGTGATGCGCTTGTGCCACGCCGAATCGGTACCGGTGATCGCACGTGGTGCGGGCACTGGTCTCTCCGGCGGGGCGTTGCCCAGACCCGACGCCGTCACGCTCGGCCTCGGTAAATTTAACCGCATCATCGAAATCGATGCTCAACACGGCACCGCGCGGGTGCAACCTGGCGTGCGCAATCTCGCCATCAGCGAGGCCGCCGCCGATTTTGACTTGTATTACGCACCCGACCCGTCATCGCAGATCGCGTGTTCGATCGGTGGCAATGTCGCCGAGAATGCAGGTGGCGTCCACTGCCTGAAATACGGCTTGACTGTACACAACGTGCTGCAAGTTGAAGTGGTGACTGTCGAGGGCGAGCGCATCACAATCGGTAGCACTGCGCCAGACACGCCCGGCGCCGATCTGCTCGCGCTGATGCACGGATCAGAGGGATTGCTTGGCGTCATAGTCGAAGTCACTGTGAAGTTGTTGCCTGTGCCACCGGTCGCCAAGGTGCTTCTCGCCGCTTTTGATGACGTCGAACGCGCAGGTGATTGCGTCGCCGACATCATCGCGGCGGGTATTGTGCCGGCCGGCCTAGAGATGATGGACAACGCCGCGATTCTGGCATCCGATGATTTCGCGCAGTGTGGTTACCCACGCGACGCTGCAGCACTCTTTCTTTGCGAACTCGACGGCAGCGCGACCGAAGTCGACGAGCAAATGCAGCAAGTCATCGCTTTGGTTGAACGCGGTGGCGCCACACAGTGGCGTGTCGCCAAAGACGACGCCGAGCGCGCTGTGTTCTGGAAGGGCAGGAAATCCGCCTTTCCAGCGGTCGGCCGAATCTCACCTGACTATTACTGCATGGATGGCACTATCCCGCGCCGACACCTAGGCACCGTGCTGCAACGCATGGACGCGCTCTCAAAGGAATACGGGCTCGCCATCGCGAATGTCTTTCACGCGGGCGACGGTAACTTGCACCCACTGATCCTCTTTGATGCAAGTAAAGACGGCGAGCTCGAACGCACCGAAGAACTCGGCGGCAAAATTCTAAGCCTCTGTGTTGAAGTCGGCGGCACCATCACAGGCGAGCACGGCGTGGGGGTAGAGAAAATCAATCAAATGTGTGTGCAGTTCAACAGCGATGAGATCGAGCAGTTCCACGCCGTCAAAGCGGCCTTTGACCCCAACGGCCTGCTCAACCCGGGCAAAGCAATTCCAACATTGCAGCGGTGCGCCGAATTCGGCGCGTTGCACGTGCACCACGGCGAACTGCCGCACCCAGAACTGGAGCGTTTTTGATGGCGGATCATGACATCACTGACAACCTACGTGAGCGGGTTGCCGAGGCGATGACAACGGGCGCCACGCTTCGTCTGGTCGGCGGCGACAGCAAATCATTTTATGGTTGTGAGGTTGACCCGAGCGCAACAACACTTGAGATCGCTGGTCACCGTGGCATCACCAACTACCAACCGACCGAACTTACCCTCACCGCGCGCGCCGGCACACCCTTGAGTGAGTTGCGCGCAGCGCTGGACGACGCCGGCCAAATGTTGCCTTTCGAACCGCCAGCATTTGACGGCTGTGACGGCGCGCTGGCCACCTTAGGCGGCACAGTCGCGTGTGGGTTGTCCGGTCCCGCGCGCCCCTTCAACGGCGCGTGCAGAGATTTTCTGCTCGGCACGCGCATCATCAACGGCCGCGCGCAGGTGCTGCGTTTCGGCGGTGAGGTCATGAAAAACGTCGCAGGCTACGATCTCTCGCGGCTCATGGTCGGCGCCCTCGGCAGCTTCGGCGTGATCCTCGACGCATCGTTTAAGGTACTGCCAAAACCCGCTGTAACGCGAAGCTTCAGCGCCGCCTGCGATCTCGAGACCGCGCTGGCAACTATGCGCGAGAAACGCATGCAGTACCTTCCGCTGACCGGCGCGAGTTATGTCGGAGAGCGGCTGCACTACCGTCTCGCTGGCGCCACCAGCTCGGTGAATGAGTGCGCTCAAATTTTTCACAATGACATCGCGGGCGAGGAAGACGACGGCAGCCACTGGCAGGCACTGCGTGAGCACACACATCCTTTTTTCGACGATACACGTCCGCTGTGGCGACTGGCATTGCCGCCTGGCACCGGCCCGATTACCGTTGACAGCAGCAGCGCCGATCAAATTGTCGATTGGTGCGGCCAACAGCGTTGGTTACTCAGCGACGCGCCAGCCGACATAATACAAGCTTGTGCGCGTCGCGCTGGCGGCCACGCAACGCGCTTTCGGCGAGGTGACCGAAATCTGTTCCAAGACGGCGAGCCAAGCATTCAGTTGCTGCAGACTCGTTTAAAGGCCGCATTTGACCCGAGCGGATTGTTTAACCCAGGCAAACTCGCCGCGGGACTCTGACAATGCAAACTGATATCACGCCATCACGACGTAAAACCGAAGCGGGCAAGCACGCCGAATCCGTGCTCAAAGCCTGCGTGCACTGCGGCTTTTGCCTCGCAACCTGTCCAACCTACAAGCTCACTGGCAACGAACTCGACAGCCCGCGCGGTCGAATTTACCAAATAAAACACCTGCTCGAAGGCAACGCCCCCAGCGAGCGCACACAGCTGCATTTAGACCGGTGCCTGACTTGCCGAAACTGTGAGACCACCTGCCCCTCTGGTGTGCAGTACGCAAGCTTGCTCGATATCGGTCGAGCCGAGGTTGAAGCGAGCGTCGAGCGGCCTCTCGGACAACGCTTGTTGCGGTGGTCGCTCGCGTCTTTTGTGGCTGAACCGCGGCTCATGACACCGGCAATGCGGGTTGGCCAATGGCTACGCCCGCTGCTGCCAGCGAGCGTGCGCGGCCACGTTCCACCCCGTGTCGCACCCGGAACAAGACCCAAAATACGGCACTCCCGGCGCATGATTGGGCTCGGCGGCTGCGTGCAGACAGGCGCCATGCCCAATATCAATGCAGCGGCGGCCAGGGTGCTCGACAAGCTCGGCATCAGCTTGGTTGAGAGCACCGACGCGCGCTGTTGTGGGGCTGTGCGCCACCACCTCAACCGCCAATCTGACGGCTTGAACGACATGCGCAGAACCATTGATGCATGGTGGCCACTGATTGAATCCGGCGCCGAAGCCATTGTCATGACCGCAAGCGGCTGTGGCGCGAGCGTCCGAGAATATGGCCACCTGCTCGCTGACGACCCGGCCTACGCCGACAAGGCTGCCCGCGTGAGCGCGCTGTGTGTGGATCTCGCTGAAGTCATCGGCGCGGAAGACCTTTCATGCCTCAAAGCCGCCGAGGCCGGCAGTAAAGTGGCTTTCCACCCACCGTGCACGCTGCAACACGGCCAGAAAAAGCCCGATGTGGTCGAGCCCATATTGAATCGCTTGGGCTACACCCTGACCCCTATCAAAGACAAACACCTGTGCTGCGGCTCGGCAGGCACCTACTCACTGCTGCAAGCGGATTTTTCCGAGCATTTTAAAAAAGAGAAAGTGGCAGCGCTGGAGGCCGGTCAACCGGACGTTATTGCCTCGGCCAACATAGGTTGCCTGATGCAAATTCAAAGCGGCAGTTCAGTACCCGTCAAACATTGGATCGAGTTGATTGACTCCCTCACGTGAACCGCAGTCAACCGTGCACGCTCAATTGCCACCGAATTCGGCCGCAATCTTGCTAAATTAAAATAATGCTAACAGCGCAAAACTCGTTTGCATAAAACGAGGTCTTCATCAAGACACCTCAGGACAGGTGTCATTGCGTTCTGCGTAGTCTGCCGACATCAAGTCATTCCAGATCAATCTGCACCGTCGCTTACAAGGCGAATTTCTTGTGCACTATGCGATACACCACAAGGTGATTTAATCGCACGGGAAACTGATCGTGAAAACTGTTGTATTTGTCGACGATGAAATCTCGGTACTTGAAGGTCTGCGCCGAAGCCTCCGCAGGCGCCGTGCCGAATGGGATATGCACTATTTCCCACGCGCAGAAGACGCAGTTGATTTCGTCAAAGACAACGCAATTGATGTTGTCGTCAGCGATATGCGGATGCCGGGTATGAACGGCGCTGAATTCCTTCAAGCCGTGCACAACCTGCGGCCAAACGCCGTCAGGCTTGCGTTGTCTGGCTATGCCGACTCCCAATTGATTCTGGAGTCAGCTCACGCTATCCACCAGCACATCTCGAAACCCGCTGACATTGAAACCATCACAAGCGCGATTGACCGCAGCTTACAGCTGCACGAGCAGATCAATGACCCGGTGCTGCACCACTACGTCGGCAGCCTGTCTAGCCTGCCATCGATGCCCAGTGTCTACGACGAGATCATGGCGCTGTTTGCTCAGGAAACCTACACACACGCTGAAATAGCGGCGGTGATCGAAAAAGACATCGGCTTTACCGCCACAGTGCTGCGTATCGTCAACTCTGATTTTTTCGGCCATTTCGGCAATATCGGATCGATCAGCGACGCGGTGAATATGCTCGGTACGGAGACGCTTAAGAATATCGTGCTGTCAGAGAATTTGTTCACGCAATTCGCGCACACCGACACCAGCGAATTAGAGCGGCTCAACACCTTGACCAAGACCGTGAGTGCACTGGCGCACAAATTTGCGCGCACAGCAGAACTCTCAGAGCGCGAGCTCGATCACTGTCAATTGGCGGGCATGGTGTGCACGTTGGGCGATATGGTGATTTTGGACGCTGGCGAGCCAGGTGATCACATTTCACCTCAGATGATCTCAGCACACTTGCTCAATCTGTGGTCCATGCCAGATGCTGTCATTGAGGCTGTGCTGCACCACAGAGATCCGGTGAGCGCACAACACGAGTCAGCAAATCCCGTCGCCGCATCTCATTGTCTTAGAGCCGCTTGGTTCGCGTGCAACGACTACCTGATGTGTGACGAAACCGAGCGCCAAGACAACGAAGGCGAGTTAAGGCTGACACTCGAAAAGCTCGCCGGCAGCGTTGCCATGGCTGAGAAGTGGTACGACAAGATCGCCACAATAGCCTAAATACACGGCTTAAAATCACCTTTCTAGGCGGGCTCTGTCACGGAACTGCCGCACAAGGTCCGCCACCCCAGCTGACACTGGCCAGAATAGACCAGTGTCAGCCCTGGCGCGGCAGTCGGACTGCTCAACCCGGCCGCGTCAGGTAGACGCGTGCCGAGCTGCCTTTGATCCGTCAGTCTTTGACGAACAACAAACGCAAGGTAACCGGCGACACTCGGGTAATGCCAGGCAACCCGGCGAGTTCCATGAGCTTGTCAACGCCCGCGGTCAGGCCAGCCTGTTCTGTGGACAACAGGACCATGTCGTTGGTTGTGACCAAGAGCGAGCTGTCACTGAGCATGGCGACAAACACACTGGTGTCTACCGGCACTTCAACGCCGTTGAGCGTCAGGGTCCCAGAGATGTCCATCGTCGAGGTGTCGCCGGCCGCCATTGACGTGACGGCATCCATATCAACGTCTGCGCTGAGTGTTGCTGTTGGGCCATTGGTGAATACCCACTCGAGCATGCGCTCATTTCGGATATCGATATTGGTCTGTACGGAAGCCACATCAATCTCAACTGTGGCCTGCCCCTGCTCGCTGATACCACCTGAGATGGAGGAAAAGCTGTGCACTTCGCCGACTTTGTCAGCTTTGACCGAGGCAAAGGCTACGTTGGAGGCCTCTGCATTGAGCGCCCAGCCTGCGTGCCCGCCGGCATGTGACAGACTCACAGTGAAAGCCAGCGCAACGCCCGCTGCCAAAGATATAATACGTTCTTTCATCGTTCCTTCTCCGGATGGTGAGTTCACAGCGCCGAGCACGCGCGCTGCCTACATCTTTAAACACCCTATGCCCGGCATTTATTCACTGGGTCTTGAAAAATAATTCCACATGCCTGAACTGCCAGACATACACGGTGAACTCAAGCGCCTCTACCCGCGCTTGTGGCGCTTCTGCTTCGCGCTCAGCGGAGCCAAGCACACGGCCGAAGATCTGGCGCAAGCGAGCTGTCTAAGAGCACTGGAGAAGCAGCATCAATTCACTCCCGGCACGTCATTTGATTCTTGGGTGTTTCAAATCGCAAGAAACACCTGGATCAACGAGCTCAGAGCCAATGCCATTCGGCGCGGCGGCGGCCTGGTTCCGGTCGACACAGTCGACATCGCTGACGAGAAAATCAGCCCAGAAACGAATTTATCTGGCTCTGAAGTGTTACTAGCAGTGATGGGCCTGCCAGAAGCACAACGAACGACCACCTTTCTGGTCTACGTGGAAGGTTACAGCTACAAAGAGGCCGCTGACATGCTCAACATTCCAATCGGAACGGTCATGAGCCGTCTAGCGACTTCACGCAAACGGCTTGCAGAGACCCTTTCAGCCATGACCACCACACCCTCAACCGCGAGCGCGCCAGAATGAGTCAAGAACACTTCTCAGATGAACAGCTCACGGCCTACCTCGATGGCGAGCTTGAGCAAGCAACTCACGAGGCCATCACGCAAGCACTGGCACGAGACAGCGCGCTGTCTGACCGCATCGCGTCACTCGACCTCGACACTGATGCGGTCAAAGCCGACTTCGACGCACTGCTGGCACAGACCCCCAACGCCCCCGACTTCTCTGCAACAGATATCACTGGCAGCGCAACCGCGCCCCGCACAATGCGCTGGGGCGGCGTCGCCGCACTGTGTTTGATAGCGGCCGGTATCGGCAGCGCAACAACGAGCAGCCTCTTGCAGCGTTCAGCCCCCGGTCAGTGGACAGACTACGTCGCGGCGTACCACGCGCTCTACGTGACTGACACATTGCAAGCCGTGCAACTCGACGACACAGTCGCCGCCGCCGGCTTGGCGCGTGCAGCGGGCGCAATCAACTTGCCGCTAACGCTCGACGCGGTGACAAATTTGCCCGGCGTACAATACAAGCGCGCTCAAGTTCTAGGCTATGCAGGTCTGCCACTTGCGCAATTGACCTACTTGACAAAAGACGGTGTGCCCATCGCCTTTTGCATCTATCCAAAGGACAGCGCAGACAGCCCACTGAGTGTTGGACAACTGGAAGGCATGGCCACCGCCTCGTGGACACAGGACGGGCACGCCTACCTCGTCATTGGCGGCTCAGATTCAGCGTATGTTGAACAACTTGCTCACACCTTGACGGCGAGGCTGTAGCACGTTGACGCTGGTGTGCGGTCCGAGCCCAACTGCCACACGGTGCCTACGCCTGCTTCCAGTACCCGTCACTGCCACAGATGTAGCCGTCTTTGACGGCGCCAGTTGGGTAATTCTGACCGTCTAGGCTGCAGTTGGCGTAGGCCCCGGTTGAGGACACCAATAGCAGTATCACTGCAATCACTCGCATCACGCTCTCCTTAGATAATCTTTTCACCGTAATCCACCAGTCGCCGGTATACACGCTCAGACATGATGCCAGCGAGCACACCCAAAAAAGACAACAGAAACGGCGACAGTTCGCTCACACCCTCGCCTGCTACCGACACCTGGCCCGACTTCACACCGATATACGCCGCCAGGGCCACAATCGTCCCGAGCATCGGCCGAAAAAGGTAGGCTGAGAACCGGGCGCTTCGCTGGGCCGGGTCGCCCAAGAACTCGATAGTGACGGTGATCAAACTGCCGAGCCCTCCCATCGCCAGCACCAACACCATCGACATGAAAATAGTTGGCAGCTCCCAGATGTTTTCAATGATTTCCACTGGCACAAAGAACGAGAACAGGGTGTTGTAAAAATCACCGTCTTTTTGTTGGGTCTCTTTGAAATTGCGAATCACGCTATCGGTTTTCTCGAGCTTGGCGTTCACATCCTCAAGCTTCACCATCGCATTCTCAAGATTGCCTTTGAGGACCCTGATCGGCATCCCTCCACCAGGGTTTGTTCGAAACCAATCAATCAACTTGTTGCGCTCAAAGAGCGCTACCGCCTGCGCCTTTGCCTGCGCTAAGGAGAGTTCGCCCTCAGCATCGTTGAGCGCGTTCTCAGCTTTACTATGCGCCAACCGTGCGGCGTCGTTATTGGCGTCCCAAGAGGCGGGTTTACCAGCGAGCCAGTGCGTGAAGGCTGTCAGCAGCCCAGGCTTCTCATAAGTATCCAAATCCTTGCGTGCAGCCAAAAGCTCTTCTTTGAGCCCAATCACTTTCTCGACAGCCATGTCAATCTTGTATTTTTGGCTATTCTCGTCGAACAGCTCTTCGCGTTTAGCGACTATCTCTTCAGTCACTTTTTCCGACGCATCTTGAGCAGATTTGTCCGTGTGCTGGACCGCGCGGTTTAGCCAGGTGTCGATAAACTGCCGAATTTCCCCCTCGGTTTGCTGCCGCTCGATGGCATAGCCGGCGCTCTCGTTTTGCAAGCGAATAAAGCGGTTCGGCTGGAAAGCCGAACTGCCGCTGGCACCCAGTGATCGCGGGATACACGGAATAGAAACCAAAGATGAGTCAAAGGTTTTCTCTTTGACGCTTTTGAGATCGCAGTAATGCTTGACAAAAGGATCGTCGTCGATGTCCCGAAATTCTTCAATATAGGCGGTCTCGATTTCGCGCTGGAAGTGATACAAGCTGAGCGTGAAGAGCACTGCGCTCAAAAAGACCACATAAAGCGCGACTATCCATACGCCAATCAGGCTTCGGCCGGACTTCTCTCGAAGGCTGAAAAAGGGTTGCTCGTTCACAGGGCCACCGCGGTACAGAGGTTGTATCACCGCCTGGAAGGCACGACGTCACGCGTTCGAACGCGGACAATCAATCAAGGCTCGCTTGTGCTTTTATGACCTTGCGCTCAAACCGGGTCCTGTTGCTTGACCCAAATGGATACTTATTGTTTTAACAGAGGCTATTTAGGTGAGGCTGACCAAGGCGACACGCGCGTACCATCGTGCAATGTCACCGCTGAGGTGTGACCAATCAGAGAGATCACGTTGATGCGGTGCCGGAAACAGGCACTCACGCGCCGACCGGGCGGGTTGCCGCTAGGAACGCGGCCAGGGGGGAAAGGGCAGGCCTTCGTCTAGCCTGCCACCGCGACGGCACTCTTGTGAAAAGTAATCACGGTGGCGCGAACGGTTGGCGTAGATCTCAGCAGCATGGCGTTGGGCGATATCGGCTGGCACACCGAGCCGCTCGCTCATCATGAAATTGCGTTGGTAGGCTTGGCAGTCAGTAGTCTTCTCGTTGCGCTCGCCACGGATGTGCATGACCTCGTGTGTGAACACATGCAATGCCCACAACACCTCACCGGAGGCCTTCTCGGGATCGTCGATGTAGTCCCGCATGTGGCCACACCATGTCGCCTTGAATTCGATCTGCCCCGACTCGGGGTTGGCGTGTGCGACCGACATTGGCAACGTATCGACCATGGTGTCCGCGAGAGATTGGCAGTACACATCGGCGTTAGGGTGCCCCGATACCTCGCGCGCGTGCTCGCTCAATATCTGCTCAAACCGTACGTGATCGTACGCAGCCATGGCGCCACCCCAGCAAACCGCCGCTGTTACAGCCAGATAGCCGTACTCAAACGCACCTCGCGGCTCGTCAAAAGGCGTGGGTCGCTGAAATTCCCGACAGAACAGCCAAGCGCCCAGCAACGCGATGAGAAGGTACAAAAACATACCCTCCCAAAGCGATTTCCAAGCCAGCGGCGCGCAGCGGTCCTACCAGTAACGCAGCGCGTCGCGGTACATATTCTCCATATCGACCACATTTGACTCGCGCGGCGCGTTGCCAATCGCCCGCACTTGCCGGACGCTCGATTCAGCCATTGGCTGACAGTGACGCTGCGTGAACCCGAGCGCCGTGAGCCCGTTAGGCATCCCGGTTGTACGCATTAACTCGATCAAGCGTGCGGACAGAACCTCGCCTGCGTCGTCAGGTGTCGCCCCCTTGGCGTCGGCCAACAAATGTGTCGCCGCCTCGAGGTGACGCTCAGGCGCACCGGCGGCACAGTATCTGAAGATCGCAGGTGCGTTGACAATCACGCTGATGCCGTGCGGCACGAACGGCGCGTCGATGCCGTAGCCGTCCGTTCTCAGATCAGTGAGCTCGCGCATGTAGTCGGTCACGCCATACGACATGGCGTGCGGCAAATGCGTGCCGGAATTGCCAAATGCCATGCCCGCCAAAGTGGCGCCCCACGCGAGCTTGTCGCACGCCTCCACATCCGTGCTATCAGCCACGCCACGCGCCAAATAGGTTCCAGCAATATTGAGCGCCTCGCGTGCCGCAAGATCAGACCAGGGGTTGGCCCCTTGCAACAACGGCCGCGCGGTGGAGTCGGCGACTTTGTCCCAGCGCGTGTAGGCGCGTGCGGTGTAACACTCGAGCGCGTGGCTCAACAAATCAAAGCCTGTGCTTGCGACCACATTGGACGGCAAGGAGTCGACACAAACCGGGTCAACGAGCGCTTCAATCGGCAACAAGTACGGGCTTGAAAGCACGAATTTGCAATCAAGCTTGTTGAAGCGAATCACCGTGATAGAGGTGCATTCAGAGCCTGTGCCGGCCGTCGTCGGGCAGGCGATGTGCGGCAGCACCGGGCCTGGAATCGGGTTGCCACGGCCGATCGGCGGCGCAAAGTAATCCTCGAGTGTGCCGCCGTGCTCAGCCAAGATCGCGGCGCCCTTGGCGGTGTCGATCACGGAGCCCCCCCCGACCGAGACAATCGCGTCAAAGTGACCGTCTCGGAGAAAGCGCCCAGCGTCTTCCGTGGTAGTGTCATCGGGCTCAATGCGAAGCGCATCAAACACCGCGCACTCCAGGCCAGCATCCGCGAGTGATGCCAGCGCGGTTGCGACATAAGGTCCGTCGCGCAAGCCCGGGTCGGTGAACAGCGCAACGCGCTTGTATCCACGCCAAGCTGCCCGCTGACCGAGCTCAGCCAGGCACCCTCGACCAAAGGTAACCCTTGGCACCACGACACTGAAACTGTCTGCCCCGCTCTCACAGGGGTCGAAGTACTGACAACCCATACCGATTTCTCCTCGTCCAGTCTGAGTATATCAACAGGCCACCCAAGCGATTGCAGGCAGCAACCAAGGTATGCGAGCCTGACCTCGGGCAAACACTGGGGGCAGCAGCATGGCTGACAGCTTTTTAGACAAAGCCTATGACACGCGCAGCGACGCCGAGACACGGCAGATGTACGACCGCTGGGCCGCGAGCTACGACGCAGAGGTGTTTGACCAGGCTGGGTACAAGCAGCCCGCCCGCTGCCGCGACACCTTGCTCTCCCTGCAACCGGACCGCGACTCTCGCATATTGGATGTCGGCTGTGGCACCGGCCTCGCCGGGGTCGCCTTGTTTGAGGCGGGCTACCGACACATCGACGGCTGTGACTTCTCCGACGCCATGCTCGCGTGCGCAAGCGCTTTGTCACTCTACAACGCGTTGTTCAACACGGACCTAAATCAACCACCGATGGACGTGCCTGACGCGCAATACGACGCGGTGACGGTGGTCGGGGTGTTTTCATTTGGCCACGTCAAGCCCAAGGCATTGGATGAGATATTGCGGGTATGCAAGCCCGACGCGCCGGTCATCATCGGTCTCAATGATCATTTCTACCAAGACGGCCAACTGACAGCTTACCTCGCAGAATTAGACGACAAGGGCGTGATCGATCACCTCGGCGACGAAGCTGGCGAGCACTTACCGGGAATCAATTTACAAGGCTGGGTAATCAGTTTGCGAAAACGCTAGTTCAACTTTGGAGACATCATGATCATTCGAACCCTAAAACGCATACTTGGCACTGAGCGGGATGTACACGGCCCCGGCTGGCAGAGCCGCCGACTGCTGCTGGCCCCCGATAACATGGGATTCACGCTCAACGACACCCTGATTGACGCGGGCGCAGAGCTCACGCTGAGCTACCACCATCACCTTGAAGCGTGTTACTGCGTCGAAGGTGAAGGCGACATCACAGACCACAAATCCGGTGAGACCCACCCAATCGGTCCGGGCACGCTCTACGCACTGGACCAACACGACCATCACACTGTTCGGGCCTTTGGACAAGGCCTGCGACTGATCAGCGTCTTTAATCCGGCGTTGACAGGCATGGAAGTGCATCGCGAAGACGGCAGCTACGCGCCCTCAAATTGACCACTCTCACACAGGTGCAAACGCATGACATACGTCGACAGCATGGTCGCGGCGGTTCCAACCGCCAACAAAGCGCGCTACCTCGAACACGCCAAACAGGCCGCTGCCGTGTTCAAGGACCACGGCGCGCTCCAAGTTGTTGAATGCTGGGGTGACGATGTGCCGGAAGGCGAGCTGACCTCATTGCCATTGGCTGTGAAGTGCGAAGCAAGTGAAACTGTGGTGCTGTCTTGGATACTCTGGCCACCGCGGGACGTGCGCGACGCGGGCATGGCCGCCGCGATGGCAGACCCACGCCTCGGCGAAGACGACAACCCCATGCCCTTTGACGGCAACCGGCTGATCTACGGCGGGTTTGAGGTGATGCTCAGTACCTGACGGTGCCTCGGCTTAGAGCACACCGAGCTCGCGCAGGCGCTGCTTGAGGTAGGCGTCAGCGGTGTAACGCTCAGACAACTGAACATCCGGGCGCGGGTGCAAAAAGAGCGGCAGCGACAATCTCGACTTGTCTTTACGTGCGCCGTCTGGGTTGACCACCCGGTGGGTTGTGGACGGGTAATAGGCGCCGGTGGCTTCTTGCAGCATGTCACCGATGTTGACAATCAGATTGCCAAACTCACACGGCACATCGATCCATTCACCGTCCTTGCCGAGTACTTGCAAGCCCGGCTCGTTGGAGGCGGGCAAGAGCGTCAAGAGGTTGATGTCTTCGTGTGCGGCGGCGCGAATGGCCGTCGGCTCTTCGTCACCTTTTAAGGGTGGGTAGTGCAAAATACGAAGCAGCGACTGTTCACTGCCCTCAATCATCGACGACAGTGGCTCTGCGAACTGTGCCGAGACAGCCTCCGGTGTATGCGTTTCAACCCACCCGAGCAGCGTCTGCGCAAGCAATCCGGCGTTTTTGTAGTAAGTGTTAAGCTCGTCTCGCAGCTCGGTCGGGCACTTGCCCCAAGGGTAGAAGTGAAAATATTCCTTGATGTCTTTCACGCTCTGCCCTTTGGCCGACTCCGCCATGTCAGCTGGGAAGAAGCCGTCCTGCGGCCCAACGGTGTAGACAAAATTCTGCTTGTCGTCGCCGTCAAAGAATGCCTGCCAGTTGGCGTAGATTGAACTGACAGTCGCTTGCTCAAGTGGGTGATTCTTGAGCACCCCAAAGCCGGTTTCGCGAAGTGAACGAGCAAAGCGCTCTGGCGCGTCTGGAGCGGTGAAATCAACAGCGACAAGTTCAGTCATGGCGTTCCCAAAATACGGTTAGACACACGGCGCACACCCTACCCTACCCCGCGCCTTTTGTGCACTGCGCGCACGTCGAAGGCGACGCGTCAAGATTGATCAGCCTGCGGCAGCTCACCCGGCGGCACCCATCCGCGTTCAGAGGCATCGTGCAAGATGCCGCGCTTGCCGCGCAGCGAGTCATCTAGCATCGCAACTTGCCGCTTGCCCTCTTCAATGAAAGCCGGGTTGTCTTCGGGTGCGATCTCATCGTCCCAGTACTCGGCCATACGACGCATCAGATGTTGATCAAAACGCACAAATGCTTGCGCCGATTTCTGCGAGAGATAGGGGTGCAGGCCCAGCGCTTCATAGGTGCAACGACCCGCGCGCACAGCCGAATCAAAGGTCTCTCGAATGATGTCAGTCGCACCGGCGTTGTAGAAACGGTAAACATCCATGCGCCCAGCGACGCGCACAACAATATGTAAATCCGGGTACTCGCGCCTCGCGTAGCGAACCAGCTCAAGCGCCCGTGGCATGTCATCGATTGCAACAACCAATACCTTCACATCAGCCAAGCCAGCCGCTTCGAGCAAATCTGGCCGTGACGCGTCACCGTAAAAGGTCTTCACACCAAATTTGGCCAGCCGCTCAATCTGCTCCGATTGGTGATCGAGCACCACAGTGCTGTAGCCAAGTGACAACATCATGCGGTTGACGATCATGCCAAATCGCCCCATACCGGCAATCAGTACCGTGCCAGTCTCGTCGACTTCGTCGGCCTGGCGCTGATCGGCCGCCTCAAAGCGTGGTTGAACCCACCGCTCAAAGGCAATAAACAGTAACGGTGTCAAAAACATCGACAGCGCGACCACCAATGACAACAAACTCACCAAAGAACCCGGCAAGACAGCGTTCTGCGAGGCAAAGCTCAAGAGCACGAATCCGAACTCACCCGCTTGTGCGAGCGACAACGCAAACAGCCACGCGTCGCGACCACGCACCTTGAAAACCCACGCGAGCACGGCCAGCACAAGGCCCTTGGCGAACATCACGCCAAGCGTCAATCCCAACACCACAGCAACATTGTCAAACAACACCGCCGAGTCTATGCCCGCGCCCACAGTGATAAAAAAGAGCCCGAGCAACAGACCTTTGAACGGCTCGATATCGGATTCCAGCTCGTGCCGAAATTCACTGTTGGCAAGCACAACACCGGCGAGAAAGGTCCCGAGCGCCGGAGACAGGCCAACGAGACTCATCAGCATGGCAATGCCAATCACAATAAACAGCGCCACCGCCGTGAACATCTCGCGCAGCTTTGCACGCGCGATGTAATGCAACAGTGGATTGACAAAATAGCGACCGCCCACCACCACCACGGCAATTGCGGCGACGGTAACAACAGCCTTAAACCAGGGCGACAGCCCGGCCAGCAGTGATGTGCCGTGGTGCGCATCATCGTGATCGCCGTGTCCCACCAGTTCCGGCAACGCGAGCAATGGCATCAGCGCAAGTATCGGAATGACGGCAATATCTTGGAACAGCAAAACCGAAAAGCTCGACTGCCCACCCGGCGACTTCATCAGGCCTTTTTCATTCAAGGTCTGCAACACAATAGCGGTCGAGGACAGGGCCAAAATCAACCCGATCGCGAGTGCAATCTGCCACGGCTGGCCAAGCCACATAGCAACTCCGGCGACCAACGCCGTGGTGCCAATCACTTGCAGTCCACCGAGTCCAAGCAACTTGCTGCGCATCGCCCAGAGCATGCGCGGCTCAAGCTCGAGTCCAACGAGAAACAACATCATCACCACGCCGAATTCAGCAAAGTGCTGGATATCGGTGACTTCGCCTCCGACCATCCCCATCACAGGACCGATGAGCACGCCGGCGATCAGGTAGCCAAGCACAGAGCCAAGACCGAGGCGCTTAGCCAGCGGCACGCAAATCAAAGCCGCGCCGAGAAACAAACACGCTTGCCCAAGTAAGCCTTCCACTACGCGCCCTCCATTTGCAGCAACTGCCCACCGGGATTAAGGCTGTCACCGGCGAGTGCTGATTCCGGCATGGGCGCTGGGTCATTCAAACGCGTGAGCAACGCTCGCCACTGCGCGGTGTGTGGATCGAGCGCATCAGCGGCGGCAACGCGTTGGGCACCGAACAACGCGAACGGCGGCAGGTACTGCATTTGACACAACATCGCAGTGCGTTCCAGGGGGCGCAGCAGCTCGCGCAAACTGTGGCCGTGCACGCCATCGGGTCCGTAGGCAGACTCAGCCGCTCCGGTGGTCACAGCGCACAACAACCGTTTGCCAGCCAGTGCATCTCCGCCGACGCCATAGGCGAAGCCGTACTCAAGCACGAGATCAATCCAGGCTTTGAGTAGCGGCGGCGTCGAATACCAATAAATCGGAAACTGCAGCACCAGTGTGTGGTGGTCGCGAAGCCGCTGTTGTTCAGCATCGACATCAATGTCATACCGCGGGTATGTACCGTAGAGGTCCACAGACGTGACGTCGGTCGCTGACGCCGCATCAAAGAGCTTCACATTGCAATTAGACAAATCGGGGCGCGGGTGCGCGAACAACAGCAAGACACCAGAAGACATTGAATCGGTCACTAAGGCATAAGTACGGCACCAGATTATCAGCCTACCCAGCCACCTCCAACTCTATAACCACCGCGTCGCCAGGGTGGGCGACGCCCGGATAGCGCCCAGACATTGAGTACCACAGCGGTTACCATGGCCAAGACTTCATCAGCAGCAACACCTCGAGACCATGAGCCAACACACTGCAATTGCCGAGTTGATCGACGCCATAGGTGACGCCCACGTGCTGCACGGTGACAGCGACCGCGCGCGCTATGAAATCGACCAGACCAAGGTGTACGAAGGCCGCACTTTGGCCGTGGCGCGCCCTGCCAACACACAAGAAGTCTCGAGCGTCATGCGTATCGCGCACCGCCACGGCATCGCGGTTGTGCCCGTTGGTGGCAACACGGGCCTCTCAGGCGGCACCTGGATGGGCGACAATGGCGACAGCCTTGGCTTGTCACTCGAACGGCTCAATCGCATCCGCGCGATCAAGGCCGATGCGCGCGTTGCCATCGTAGAGGCGGGCGTGATCTTGCAAACACTGCACACAGCCACCGCCGAGCACGATCTTGTGTTTCCGCTGTTCTTTGGGGCGCGCGGCAGCTGCACGCTCGGCGGCAATCTCTCGACCAACGCCGGCGGGTCCAATGTGGTGCGCTACGGCAATACCCGCTCACTGTGCCTGGGCCTTGAAGTGGTACTGCCGGACGGTCGGATTTTGGACATCCTGAGCGAGCTGCACAAAGACAACACCGGCTACGCGCTCAAGGATCTCTTTGTCGGCGCCGAGGGCACACTCGGCGTCATCACGGCCGCGTGCGTCAAGCTCTATCCCAAACCGGCTGACTACCACACCGCTTTCCTTGGCTTTGACAATCTCACAGACGCACTCGCCTTGCTAAACACCATGCAACGGGCAACCGGCGGCGCGGTTGAAGCCTTTGAGTACATGACACCCAATTACTTTGAGGCGCTGGCAAAGGTCAAACCCGAACTCACCCAACCCGTTGCGCAGCCGTATCCCGTCAACGTGCTGATGGAAGTCGCTGAAGGCGCCTCTGATGGAAACAACGCACCACGCCTTGCCACCGTATTTGAAGACACGCTGGGCGACGCGCTGGAATCCGGCGCACTCTGCGATGCTGTCATCGCGCAAAGCGAGGGCCAGCGGACTGAGTTGTGGGCCATGCGAGAGGCCGCGTACGAAGTCTCACAACACCGCCGTCCGTTTATCAACTGCGATATCTGCCTGCCGCTGGACAGCATCGAAACCTACCTCGATGACATGGCAACGACACTGCCCCAGGTCGCCCCCGGCGCCGAAGCCAACACCGTCAGTCACCTCGGTGACGGCAACCTCCACTACGTGATCTGGCTAGACCGCACCGAGAACCCAGAGGACCCAGAGCACAAAGACCGCATCATGCAAGCCGTGGAGCAACGGGTAAGCGAATTCGGCGGCAGTTTCAGCGCCGAGCACGGTATCGGTGTCACCAAGCTGCCGTCAATGAAGAGGCTCAAAGACCCGGTCGCGCTCGACGTCATGGCGCACATCAAGTCCGCATTGGACCCAAAGCGAATCATGAACCCGGGCAAAGTCTTACCGGACTGACTGAATCCACCTTGTGGAAAGTTGGGTACATGCCACGGCGGCCGAATCCACGGCGGCCGAGTCCACGGTGGCCGAATCCACGGTGGCCAAATCCACGGGTGTGAACCAGCGCGAAACAGCACCGTTAGCTGGACGGTATACTTAAGCACCCAGCCGACTGCCCGCCCCGTCTGCCAACCCATGTCACAACCGTCTCCTAGCCTCAGCATCATCACCCCGGTGCTCAACGAGGCATCTGGCCTCGCAGTCTGCTTGGACAGACTGATCGCAATTGAGGGCGAAAAGGAGATCATCATTGTTGACGGCGGCAGCACAGACCACACTTGCGCCGTGGCAGCGCGGTACCCTGTGACTTTGATTCACTCTGATCGCGGGCGCGGCAAGCAACTCGCCACCGGGCGCGACGCGGCATCAGGGGACCTGCTGTGGTTCATCCACGTCGACAGCGTCATCCACCCGCAAAGCGGCAAGTGGATTCGAGAGACCACCGCCAGCGGCACCCGCTGCGGCTGCTTCTCACTGTTTTTCCATGATTCAACCACAATCGGCATACGTGTGATTGCTTACCTGTCCAACCTACGCGCACGCTGGTTTCGTTCACTCTACGGCGACCAAGGCATTTTCTGTGACGCCGCTTTTTACGATCAGATTGGCGGTTTTAACCGGGAATTACCGCTCATGGAGGACATCGAGTTCTCGCGGCGGGCGCGCCGCCACACCCACTTGCAGGTGCTGCCACACCCTATCGGCAGCTCTGCACGGCGCTTCCTCAAGGGCGGTGTGTGGCGAACTTTCTGGAAAATGCAGGCCCTGAAGCTCTGTTATGCCTGTGGCATGTCAGCAGAGACAATTCGGAAACAGTATTGATGAATGCGGTGATATTAATGACGCGTGTGCCGGTGCCCGGGCGCACCAAGACACGTTTAATTGGGGCACTGACGCCAGAACAAGCAGCGGCCGTGCACCATGCCTTCTTGCGCGACATCGGCAAGCAGTTGCAAGCCTGCGCCGACGACGCCACCCCCTTTATCTACCTCGGCAACGAGGGGCCCGCCAGGATCGCCATGGCGTCCCTGCCGGAGGGTATCGAGGTCATTCATCAATTGCATGAACCGCTTGGCGACCGCATGGCGCGGGTTTTTAAAGACCTGTTCGCGCGCGGCTTTGAATCAGTGGTGCTCTTTGGTGCCGACGTGCCACAGGTGCAGGCATTCGATATTCGCAATGCGCTCGACGCACTTAAGTCCTCAGACATCGTCTTTGGGCCCACACTCGACGGCGGCTACTACCTCGTCGGTATGAACCGCCTGCACGCTGCCGTGTTCAGCGACGACACCGCCTGGGGCACTGAAAAAGTCTACCGCCAGAGCTTGCAGCGCATTGGCTTGCAACTGTCAGTCACCGAAATACGCAAACTGCGCGATATGGACGAGGTCGAGGATTTGATTGCGCTGAAAGCCACCGACAACTTGGGCGCGGCATGCCCCGCCACCGCACAGTGCGTTGAGGCACTGCTGGAACGTGACAAATGGACAGCTTGATCGACGCGCTCGGTGTCTACCTAAGAGACTCCGACCTGCTTAGCCACCTGACTTTTGACGGCGAGCCGACGCTGTCATTCTTGGCGCAAGGTGAATACAACCGCAACTTCATTCTCAGCGACGGCACTCACCGCTACGTCTTGCGCGTCAACTACGGCAGTCAGATCGCAACCGACAACCAAATTGAATATGAACACGCCACACTCGCCGCGCTTAGCGCGTCCGGTGTCACGCCAAAACCGCTCTACGTCGATGGCAGCCAATCGCTTTTTCCACAGGGCATTTTGGTCATGGAGTTCATCGAGGGGCGCCCGCTCGACTACGGCACTGACCTCGACACTGCCGCCTCGATCTTTGCTCACATACACGCGGTCACACCGCCCACTGATAACCACTTCATTCGCGAGACCTCACTGTTCAGTGACCGCGTTAGCGAGGCGCACCACTGGCTCAAAAACACTTGGGACAGTCCCGCGCTGGACACGCCCGTCAAACACCTTCTTGAGCGTGTGGTGGCAGCTTGCGAGCGCGACCGACACCGCGAACAGTACTTTCTCGACAACCCGCTGCTGTGCATCAACAACACCGAAGTCAACTCACACAACTTTGTGATCGGCGAACAACACGACACCTTGGTTGATTGGGAAAAGGCTGTCATCAGCGACCCCTGCCAAGACCTCACGCATTTCATTGCCATGACCACCACGCAGTGGAAAGCGCACACCACGCTCAGTCAGGCGCAGGAAAAGCGATTTATCGATCAATACCTCGTGCACATTCCGGCGTTTGCAGAGCAGCATATCGGCGAGCGAATTGACCTCTACAAACCCTATCTCAATCTGCGGGCCATCAGCTGGTGCGCCGGCGCCTATGTCGATTACCAACGCCCCGACCGCGATATTGCCAACCCAGACACCTACGCCAAAATGCAGCAATACCTTGATCCAGACTTTTTAAAACAGCTCTTTGCAGAGGTACTGTGATGTCACGCTCACCGCTTCCAGTGATTTTCGACTGTGACAACACCTGCGGGCTGCCGGGACATGACATAGACGACGGCCTTACGCTCTTCTATTTACTCGGCCAACCTGAGATCAACTTGCTCGGCGTCACCCTGACCCACGGCAACAGCCACCTCGAAGACGTGATTGCCACCACCACACGCCTGCTTGAGGCCACTGGCTTGCAATCACAGGTGCCGCTGTACCACGGCGATGATGCAGCGCGGTTTCTGGCGGAGTCGGCGCAGGCGTATTCGGGTGAGTTGCGGGTCCTCGCAACCGGCGCGCAGAGCAATTTGCAAGCGGCCAACCAACTCAACAACCGCTTCTACACCGACGTCGCCGGGCTCTACCTCATGGGTGGCATCACCGAAGACTTTGCCTTGCACGGCGTCACGGTCAATGAATTGAATTTCTCTTGCGACGCGGACGCGGCGCTCGACGTGCTGCGCTCACCGGCCGCCATCACGCTGCTGAACGCTCACACCACCGCAGACGCGGTCTTTGGTCGTGACGACATCGCACGCCTGGAGGCGTCACCGCTGCCGCTGTGTCGCCACATTGAAACGCACATGCGGCCGTGGGTTGCGCGCATCGAGAAGAAATTTGGCTTCACGGGCTTTTGCAATTGGGACATGGCCGCCGCCATCGCCATCACCCACCCCGAGCTGTTCGAGCCGCAGACCGTGAAAATTGCACCCACAGCGGACTCGATGAAAAGTGGCAACATCGGGCTCTCAGACACGGGCCGCACAATCAGTATGCCAAGTGGCATACGCGATCTCGCGGCCTTCAACGACCTCATATTCGAGGCTTGGTCGCGCTGCCAGGCACGATTCGACATCCCCGCACCAGACTAAAGACAATCCCTTAAAGCAAGCCAGACCCTTCAGAACAGCCGCATCTGATCATCACAAATGTCGCCGAGGCTTGTGCCTATAAAGTGCAAGATGCCATCGGCGGCCGGCGCGAGCTGGCGCTCTCGGTAGTGGTCGTAGTCGAGCGCAGCACTTGCCAATTCGAGGGGTTCGGGGCCTTCAACCGTCATACGGTACTTGATCCAGCGGCCGGGACGCGAAAGGCGTCTAGCAGCTTGCACATGCGGCGGCACGTTTTTTTGATAGTCATCGAGTTTTCGACGCAAGCGCTTGCGGTAGGTCAGAAGCGCATCGCTCTCGCCGCGGTAGAGCTTGGTGACCGTGGCCTGGCAGAAATCATCAACCGGCTCGCCGGCAAAGACCCGCCGGTAGAGCTCGCGTTGAAACTCACGCGCGAGTGGCGTCCAGTCTGTGCGCACCGCCTCCAAGCCCTTGAACACCAGCGATTCACCGCCACCGTCGCCGCGTACCACGCCGGCGTACCGTTTTTTGGACCCACTGCTCGCGCCGCGCAGTGTCGGCATCACAAAATCAAGGTAGTGGGTTTCAAATTCAATTTCCAGATGGGACTCAAGTTGCAATTCGTCTCTCAGCGTGTTGCGCCACCACGCGTTGAGTCCCACCGCGAGCGTTTGACCACGCGCCCTCGCCTCGGACTCGGGCGTGTCGTTACCGAGCCAGACAAAGAGTGAATCGGTGTCACCGTAAATGACTTTGACGCCCTCAGCCTCTATCCACGCCTGACTGCGGGTGATGATGTCATGGCCGCGCAGGGTAATACTGCTCGCAAGCCGCGCATCGTGAAAGCGGCAACCGCTGGACCCGAGCACACCGTAGAAAGAATTCATGATGATTTTGATCGCTTGCGAGAGCGGCGCATTGCTCGCGGCCTTGGCGGCGTCACGCGCCGCCCACAACTCGGTGATCAGCGCCGGCAAAATGGGTTCATGGCGACCGAATTGCGCGCCACGGTAACCCGGAACCGGGTTGTCACCCGGCTCGATCATCGCCAGCGGATCAATTGCGAAGGTCCTGATGATGCTTGGGTACAGGCTTTTAAAATCGAGCACCAACACATTTTTATACAAGCCAGGCACAGAATCCATGACGTAACCGCCTGGGCTGTTCTGCCCAGGAGACACTTGTGCCAAGCTCAACGCCACACGCCCACGCCGGTGGAAACGCGGTAGATAGAGGTTGTCAAAGGCCGCTGATGAGCCGCCGAGGCGGTCAATGGCAAGCCCGGTTAAACGGGCGCGCTCGAGCGCAAAGGCAAGCAAGTCCGCGCGCTCGAAAATCTCGAGCACCAATTCACAGTCGCGCGCGTTGTAGCGCGCGAGGGTGAGCGGCTCCTCGCGGTACTGGCGTTTTATCTCGTCGAGTTTATCGAGTCCAGACTCGGTGATGAGCTTGCCTTCGCCGAGCAGTTCACGTGCGACATGGTCGAGCGCGAAGCTCTCGAACTGCCAAAACGCGGCCCGGAGCAGATCGACGCCGTCGAGCACCACCCGCCCCGGCACCCGCGCCACGCGCGGCTGCTGCGCGCGATTGGGCTCGAGCACAGTTGCGGGTTCCACCCCGCGCCCGAGATCAAAGCTGAGCCCCAGCGACCGGCACTTCTCAAACAAAAACGCGAGGTCAAAATCGACCACATTCCAGCCGACAATGCCATCTGGATTGGCGTCTTGCCACCAGCTGAAAAACCGCGCCAAGGTCTCTGACTCCGAGCCGCAAAAATGCACCGTCAGGCCGGGCTCAGACGCGCTCTCACGCGCCGCGCCAACCATGAACACCGTGGACGCGCCATCGAGCGACACGCCAACACTGTAAAGCGGCGCGCCAACCCCGCCACCGGTCTCAATGTCGAGCGACGCGAGCCGCAATGACGGTGAGGCCGTGCCCGCCCGGCAGACAGCGTCTTCTGAAACCCAGGCCCCATCCTGCCAGCGCCAGTGGCTTGTCGCTTCAATGCCGAGCGTGATGAATCGCTCCATGAGGTAGCGGTCACTGGGCTTGATATCGGCCTCGTACGCGAGGCTTGGGTGCGCTGGGGAGGCCTGCAGCCACTGATTTAAGTCTCGCTGCGCCGCGAAGTAGACCGCGTCCACCGGCTCGCCGTCGATGTCCGCCAGCGCCAGCGGCCGCCGCTCCACACTGCGGTCGACGATGCCGCGGTAGTGCCGCGGCACAAAACACAGTGCGCGCTCACCGCTGACCCGAACTTGCGCTGGCCCACGCTCGGTGGCGAGCCAAAAGTGCAGTCGCAGGCCCTCAGGCGCGTCTCGCCAGTGTCGTGTTAGTAATACACCAGACAGCGGGCCGCTGAATTGCTGTTTCATTTTCGTGACAGACAGCAAGGACTGCCGCTCCGTATCTGTGCAAAATCACCCCATATCGTCCATACCTTAAGGCGCTCGCGTCACTCACACCAACAGCTAAGGGAATTTGTATGCTTAACCCTCCTCACCGCGTTGCTCGACTGCCACTCCTCGGAATCTCCGCAGTCTGTCTCACCATCGCGGGATGTGCCGACGAGAGCGAGCCTGACGTCGATGCCATCGCACTGGCCGATCAATGCACCTTGATCACCGCAAACCCTGCGAGTTACAGCGGCGAACTCAGCGACACCGTCACCCTGGGCGACGCCGTGCGCTACAACGTGACCACACAGCCGCAATTGGGCACCGTGGCATATGACCAGTCGGCAGGTGGCTTCACCTACACGCCAAATGGGCCAGAGCGCGGCTACCGCGACAGCTTCACAGTCGAGGTCGAAGGCAGCGACGGCAGCACCGATACCGCCGACATCGACATCATTTTCGGCGCCAAACGCATCATGCCCATGGGCGATTCGATCACCTTTGGCGTGACAACCCACGAGCTGGGAGTCGACGGGCCGACTGAGCCACTTGCTGTAGGTTACCGTGGTGAGCTCTACAACCTGTTGACCGACGCCGGTTACGCCGTCGATTTCGTTGGCGATTCTCAAGCGGGCACCGCTGCGGGAATCCCCGATGCAGACCACAACGGCTACCCGGGTGAAAACACCGAATACTTCAAAGAATACGCCTTCCTGTTGCTCGATGAAGATTCCGCAGACATCGTGTTGATGCACATCGGGACCAACGACGTGGCTCAGGGCTCGACCGACACAACCAATCTCGGCCTCACACTCTCGCAAATAGACGCGTGGGCTATGTTAGATGATAACGCGGACACCACCACCTTTGTCGCAAAGCTGATTCCGTCTTTAAACGCAACGCGAGACGCGGGTATCACCACCTTCAACGCCGGTATTCAGGCCTTGATGGACGCGTCTTGGCCAAACTTGCCAGTGGTTGACATGAACGCCGCCCTGACCGCTGCAATCGACCTCACGCCGCTGGCAGACGACACCACCGGCCTGCACCCCAACGCCACGGGTTACAGCAAGATGGCCACCACCTGGTTCGACGCGCTGGAAGCGAGCGGCGAGTTGCACAGCTGCAGCAGCTGATCAGGCATCAAACGGCGGGTAGGCGATCGACAACAGCTCGAACACACACGCCTCCCCGCCCATGTCGTGGGCGACTTCATCGCCCACTTCGCGTTTAAGCAGCCGCTTGGCGAGCGGCGAATCCACACTGATATGACCGCGCGCGGGATCGAGCTCATCGGCCCCGACTATGCGATAACACACCTCTGACCCGTCTTCGCGCGCGAGCGCCACGCGCGCGCCAAACCAGACTTTTGACGGGTCGCCAACCGCGCTGACAACCGTCAAGCTCGGCATGCGTTTTTGCAAATAGCGAATGCGCCGGTCGATCTCCCGCAGCTCTTTCTTGCGGTAAATGTACTCCGCGTTCTCAGAGCGGTCCCCCTCGGCTGCAGCCGCGGACAGCGCGGTGACCGTGTCGCGACGGCGCGCCCAAAGTGCAGTTGATTCAGCTTCAAGCGCGGCGTAACCCTCGGCGGTGATATACGGCGTGGAACGCTCTGGGGGCGGTCGCCAGCGGCCCATGGTCTGATCTCTTGGGTTGGGTGGGTGAGTCCGAAGCCTAGTGCAATCGCACCGAGATCCACTCACAAACTATCGGGTGCAAGCCCACGTCGCCTGAACGTTCAGCGGTCAGTCGGTTCGGCTCGATCACATTTGAGGCAATTGAGCTCGTGGCCGAGCATTGACGCGCGACCCGGAGCACTTGTGACCCAGGTGCGCACCGTAAAGGGCGGTTGATGACGCACGTGTTGGTTGTGGCCGCAGGCCAACTGCGCCACCCAGTGGGCGTCTTCGTCAGTGTGAAAACCCACAATCGCCTGTTTCAAATTGGCCTCTGCCAGATCAGCGCAACACCCCTGCAGCGCACAGCATAACCAATACCCTGCCCGCTCAGCGCCACACCCGGTACAAAGCCCACGCCTGTGCGGCCAACACCGCGGCACAAAGCCCAACTTTAGTCAGCAACTCCATGGTGCCGTCGATCAACAATGCGTGCACCACTGTGCCAAGCACAACCACCGTGCCGAGCCCGGCGTGCACGCGCTGCCAGGTGCGCGGCGTGATCACCCGGCGGCGTCTTATGAGCGCCATACCGGCCGCGGCGCAAATCGCCCACATCGCGACCACACCCCAAGCTGAGAATGGCGTCGGCGAGACAAACAACAGGGCGTCGATCACATCCGGTGCGCTCGTGAGCCACAAGCCAATTACGTGCACCCCCAACGCCAGCAACAACACCCCGCCTGTGACCTTGTGTAGAGCGCGCTGTGAGCTCACTTTGAGTCCGGGCAAGGCTGTGGCTGCTAGCAGCGGCTGGAACAGCAACAGCGCGAGGCACAAAGCGCCAGCAAAGCCGGCAGCGATATACACCGGGCCGCGCCACGCGAGCAGCGGACTGTTGGCGGCGGCCACAAGCGGCACCACCGCCACCGCGGCCAGAGCACACCAGAGCGCCGCCGCGCGACCCTGTGCGCTCACCCAATCACGCCGGTTGCAAAATGAAGTGCGCGCTCAAGGTGGTGTCTTTGGCGCTCGCCATGACCGGGCGCAGGAACACGGTCTTGAAGTCACCGCTGTCGTAGGCAAGGTGACCGTGCGCCTGACCAAAAGCGGGCACAATCTGCGGCATCTCCAAGCGAAACTCGCCGTCCTCGTCGCTGAGCGTGGCGCCGTGGCTGCGGGCATCGCTCTCATAGCCTTCGGTGGTGTGCGCCCAGATCTGGATACGCTGCCCAGCCAATGGCGCGCCATCCCCTGCCCGGCGCACGGTGCCGGTCATCCAAAAGCCACCGCCACCGATGCGCTCCACAACCGGCGCGCCGGGTTGGTAGTTGTTTGAGCCGCCGCGCATTGAGCGGGTCGCGGCGAAATCATCAGCCTCAGTGGCAACGGACAGACCGGCGAGACTGCTGGCGACAGCAACGCCACCCGCAGTGATAAAGGCGCGGCGCGTGGGGTGATTTAGAGACATAAACGTAAACCTCGTTGGGTCAATGGACTCCAGTGTCAGTGCGCGCGGCACCGCAACACAGCGGCATGCCGACACCACTCTGACAGACCTCACCGGGCAATGTTCCACAGTGTTGGCGCGCCGCCTCAGCGGCAAGCGGGTTAACGCAGAATCGGTGGACGCCGCATCGACACGCAATGCAGTCCCGGCTCATAGCCGTCGCGCTTAACCGCTACTGTCTCAAATCCAAAGCGCGCAAAAAAGGCCTCGGTGTGCTGAGTGGTATCAAGATGGACCGGCACACCACCAAAAGCCGACTGGATTGCGTCAAGTCGGTGCAACAGCAACTGCGTGCCGATGCCGCAGCGGTGGTGTTCGCGCGCGACCATGCCCCAAGTCAGAGCCATCCGACCACCGAATTGTCCATAACCGCCACAAGCCACGAGGACACCCTCACGCAGAACCACAAAATAGCGCGATTGCGCCGTCTCATGATCCAGAAACTCAGTGAACTCCAACAATTCAGCGTCGGCAAAAAACGGCGTTTGGTTGCCCTTGAAAATCGCGAGACAACCGGCGCGATGCACCTTTTCATAAGGCAAGATTGACACGGGAACAGCGCCCCCTCGTCCCGCTGAATCAGCCACCAGAATTCTTAACGTGTTGATCGCGCCACATCATGTAGGTACCCGAGAGCACGATCAACACAGCGCCGATCAGCATAAACACATCTGGCCGCTCGCCAAACACCCACACCCCAAGCAAGAACAAGAACACCACTCGCGAGTACCGAAACGGCATCACAACCGACACCGCGGCCGTGCGCAGCGAGGCAATCAACAACATGTAGCCAAGTGCACCCAAAATAATCATCGGCAGCACAAGAGCCCAAGGGGTCTCCGGCGCAACCACGCTCTCCCCCCGCCAAAGTACCCAAGCGATCGCAAACGGAAGGGACGCTAACATGGTGAAGGTTGCCAAGCTGCTCGACGCCATATCAGGCGGCACCATACGGGTGGTGAGGTCCCGCACAGATAAGGCTACAAGCGCGAGCACGGCCCAAAGCACCGATGAATCAAACGACACGCCACCCGGCTGAACGATCAGCAAAACACCGATGAAGCCCGTGACAATACAAGTCCAACGCCGCCAACCCACTTTCTCTCCCAGAAAGAGAACCGCACCCACAGCCGCGAGTATGGGGGTGGCTTGGGTGATTGCACCCACCGCAGAAATAGGGATTAATGCCAAGGCCGTCACCATTCCGACCATGCCGAGTACTTCACTGATATAGCGCAACAACATCACGGGCAACAACGCCCTGGCGTCCAACAGACGCTGACCTTGCACAAGTGCCATGGTCGTGAAGACCACCGCAGCACCTCCGATCAGATATGCCAGTATCTGCGCTGATGACAAGGCGCCAGACACCACCTTTACCAGGGAATCTGCAAGCGCAAAGGCCGCCATTGAGAGGACCATAAACATGATGCCTCGGGCACTGGAATCCATAGGTGTTGCCATCCAAAGTCAGGGGGAAAAGGCGTTGGCAAACGGATTGTCGGATCGCCCGCGCTGGCTGCGCGCCCAGCGCCAGGATACCGCCGGGCCAGAGTCGCAGTGCAATGCGCGAAGACTATACTCCGTCCACGCGCGCTGACACAGCTCCAGTTGCCAGGCGCACAGCGCGCCCGACGCAGATCCTCGATACGGCGTGCCAGCAGAGGTGGTACGGCCACTGCAACGAAAAACCACATTATCCACGCATTGCCAGCACCGCATGACCCTGACCGACAGACTGCAAGCCATCGCCAATAACCGCGTGTTCGAATGGACGGCGGTGAGCGTCATCATCGCCTCGGCCCTGCTGCTCGGCGCCAAGACCTTTGAGCTGCAATCGAGCACCCAGACACTGATCGAGATATTCGACTGGGGTATCACGGTGTTCTTCGTGTGCGAGATTGGATTGCGGTTCGCCGCCGCCCCGGACAAGCGCAAGTTCTTCTCAAACGGCTGGAACCTCTTCGATACCGTGATCGTCGCGGTCAGTCTGATTCCCGGTGGCGAAGGGGATCAGGTGCTGGTGGCGCGTTTGATCCGGGTGTTTCGCGTGCTGCGCATGGTCTCGATCATTCCAGAGCTGCGCGTTTTGCTCAATTCGCTGATCAAAGCGCTGCCGCAGCTCGCCTACGTGCTGCTGCTGATGTTCATCATTTTCTATATCTACGCCGCCATTGGCAGCACCTTGTTTGAGCACATCAACCCCGTGCTCTGGGGTGACATCGCCGTGGCGCTGCTGACGTTGTTTCGGGTGATGACCTTCGAGGACTGGACGGACGTCATGTACGAAACCCAGGCAGTCTATCCGCTGAGCTGGATCTTTTACCTGAGCTTTATTTTCTTCACCGCGTTTGCCTTTTTGAACATGGTTATCGGCATCGTGGTGAACGTGCTCGACCAAGAACAATCACGCGCCAAGGCGGAGGCTGATCGGCTCGCCGGGATCGAGCCTGATATCGACAACCGCGCCTTGATGGAAGAGATCAAGACGCTGCGTGCGGAGGTCGCCAAGCTGCACGCTAAACAATAAAAACGCGCTCCGCCTGCGCATGGCAGAGCGCGCGTTATTGAACTGATCAACCGATCAAAGCGTGAACAGCATCCAGACTTGATAAGCGCTGTTCTCATCGCTGCAAGGCTGCAGAGACAGCGGACGCATCACGTGAACCGGTGTCGCGCCACGTCCCTCTTTTTTCTCAGTGGCGCTGGTTGTGATGCACAAGTCGCCAACGGCCGTGGCAACCAGATTGCCGTTGTCTTGCAGCATAAACTGCTGAAGCTCGCTGCCGTCGCACGCGGCGAGTTCAATTGACGCGCCGGCGTCGAGTGCGGTTGCCGCCATGCACACATCAAAATACGGAATTTTAAAGGTGCCCTGCTCCAGCAGCGCCACATCAAAGCTCTGGTCTACCAACAATTCACCTGAGTAGTCATAACAGGTGTGGGCCTGCAAGCCACGATCAAGCGGCGCGTTCTCACCACGGCCGCCAGCGATATCGAGGCAGTAGCCGCGGCTCTCGTCAATGTTATCAACAAGACGCACTTCGGCAACGTCGCTTGCGGCATGAACAGGTGCAAGGGAACAGGCCAATGCGGCAGCGGCGAACACGCTGGTCCAAACTGATTTCTTCATAGTCTTGTCCTGTAATCATCGATACTGGGCAGCTCCCTGTCTAAACAACCGACCCTGAGCCAGTTCGCCGCCGCGGGCCGCCTAGAATATCACAAGCCGATTTGCCCTCTCATTGTGCAAACGGGTCATTCGACGCCCCAAGGACCTAGCAGAAGTTAGCCTTGTTGTTGCCGCAATACGCCATAATGCGGGACATCCCTTCCTCTTCGTGCCGCGCGGTGTTCAGATTTTTCATCAGCTCAGTGATCGTGCAAGGCCTGGCGCTGGCTGCGGCCAACGCCGCATTTTTCTCCCCGGCGGAGAACGTGTGGTGGGTCGTGAGCATTGGCCTGCTCATCATCGCCTTGGTTCACGCTTCCTGGCTCGCGCTTGCTTCCGATCTACGGCACCGTGATCACATCGGCAAGCTCAAAGACGAGTTCGCGCTTGAACGCGAGAAATTGCGCAACTCGGCGGAGAAGGAAAAACACTATTTGGTTGCCGAGACGCAGCGGCGCATCAGCCGCGAGGCCGCAGCGCAAACCGCACGCGCCAACTTCCGCGCGGGCAGTCTCGCCGCTGCAGCCGTTGCCATCGGCGCACTGATGATGATGGCGCAGCTTTTCACTCTGGGCTGGGTGGCCATCGGCACCGCCGGAGGCGGTGTTGCAGGTTACCTACTCAGACGCCGACACGAGCGCGTGCAACAAGAGGCCGTTGTCGCCGCCAAACAAACAGCGGTGGTGGTTGAAGGCACCCTGCTTGAATCCAAGGACACCAGCTGATGGCCATTCAATGGTACCCCGGCCACATGCACAAGGCGCGCAAACAGCTGGCTGAGGTTTTGCCAAAAATTGACGTATTGGTAGAGCTGCGCGATGCGCGCATCCCAGCGAGCAGCAGCAACCCCAATCTGATTGAACTGCGCGGGGACAAACCGGCGCTTATTGTGCTAACCAAAACCGACCTCGCCGATCCAGAGCTCACCGACACCTGGCGATCAAAACTCGAAGCCGCAGGCGAGTCGGTGTTGTTGATCGGCAACGACACCCGCGCCAACGCCGACACATTGCCAGAACGCGTGCGCGCCCTGCTTGGCGGTCGCCGCCAGGACATCCCGGTGACGATTGCCATCGTCGGCATTCCGAATGTGGGTAAATCCACGCTGATCAACCAACTCGCCGGCCGCCAGATCGCGCGTACTGGCGACGAGCCCGCTGTGACCCAGAGTCAGCAGCGGGTGAGCCTCAACCCTGGCCTGTCGCTGATCGATACACCGGGGTTGCTCTGGGGCAACATCGACAACCACGCGAGCGGCTACCGCCTGGCGGCCACTGGCGCGATCAAAAACACCGCGATTGATCACGCCGACGTCGCGTTGTTCGTGATCGAGGCACTCGACGCCCTCTATCCGGGACGCCTCGCCAAGCGCTACAACCTCAACGGCACCGACGCGACAGGCTCGATGCTCACACCGATCGAGACACTCGAGGCCGTCGGCGCCCGCCGCGGCTGCCTGGTGCGCGGCGGCACGGTCCACCTCGAGCGCGCCGCGAGCGCACTATTAACCGATTTGCGCAGCGGTCAGCTCGACCGCTATACCCTCGAAACACCGGACATGCTTGAAGCCGAGCACATCATCACACTGGAACGCAACGCCGAGCGCGAAGCCAAAAAAGCGGCCCGACTGGCGCTACGCAAAGGCAAACGCCGCCATTCCTGATCGGACCCGGAGACTCTCCACCGCATGAGCCGCCTTGAGGACACCGTCAGACTCTACCCGGCCCTGCGCGCAGCGAATGGCTTTCTCGCGTGGATACCGGTGTTTTTCCTGTATCTGTCCTTGCACTGGTCGCTCGATGCCGTGCTCACATTATCGGGCTTGTATTACATCACGGTGTTCGTTCTGGAAGTGCCGTCGGGCTATCTGTCTGACCGTCTCGGTCGCAAGCCGACGCTCTTGTTCGGGGCGGGCTTTGCTTTATTGGCAGCCATGCTTTTTTTACTCGCCACCGATTGGTGGGTGTTTGTCGCAGCCAACATGGCGCTGGCCGCGAGCATTGCCATGCAATCAGGCAGCGACACCGCGCTGCACTACGACGCACTCAAGTCGCTCGGACGCGAGCACGAGTACCAAGCGCGTGAAGCCAGAGCCGAGAGTTGGGGCATGATTTCCCTGGCAACGGCCTGTCTGCTTGGCGGTGTGTTGGGTTCACTCGATTTACGGCTCGCCTATGGATTATCGGCATGCGGTGCGTTGGTCGCGATCATGCTGCTGCTGCGCATGCAGGAGCCGCCGGTCTCCGACACCACGACACCGGCCTTCTTCACCACGCTCAGGCTCTGCGTCCTCAAACTGCGCGACCCATTTCTCGCTTGGTTGTTTGCCGCGATGATCGAGCTCTACGCGCTAGCCCACATTGTCTACGAACTCTACCAACCCTTCACCACCGCTATGACCGATGCGTTCGCGCTTCCACTACCAGCACCTGCGCTCTCCGGGCTGATCATCGGCGTCTCGATGTTCGGCGGTGCGCTCGCAGCACAGCTCAGCGTCACCTGGCGCGCCGCACTCGGCCTCTTTGGTCTGATCGCGGTTGCCGCCGTTTTGCAGGCGGGCGTTGCGCTGGCGTTGGCCGTGGGCGGTGGCGTGGTCGGGCTGGTGTTGGTGACGCTGCGCAATTTTCCGATGTCGCTGCTGCACGCACCGGTCAACGACGCCATCGCGCCGCGCATCAGCAGTGATCAACGCGCCACCTTTCTCTCGCTGTTGAGCCTGCTTGAACGGCTGGTATTCGCGTTGCTGTTGTTCGCGCTCAGCGCGCTTTTTGCGGGCGGCGATGCGGCGACAGCCGAGACGGTTAAACCCCTGCTGTTTGCAACACTCGCACTTGCAACAGTGTGCGCCGTTGCGTTGGCCTGGGCTGTGCCAGCCGCGCGTCGCGCACTGGCCTAACCTAAGCTCGGCCCACACATTCGCGAAAATTGCGCGCTACGCCACCAAGCTAGGCTCAATCAAATCCCAACGGTTGCCGTAGAGGTCCTCGAAGACCGCAACGGTTCCGTAGGGTTCTTCTCGTGGCGCTTCCACAAAATGCACACCGTTCGCCTCAAAGCGTACATGGTCTCGCCAAAAATCATCGGTTTGGAGGAACAGGAACACGCGCCCACCGGTCTGTTTGCCAACCGCGGCACGCTGTGAGTCTCCACTGGCCTGAGCGAGCAACAATGCCACCCCGCCCCCGGTGGGCGCGACGCGAACCCAGCGTTTACCGTCGCCAAGATCCGTGTCTTCGAGCAAGCTGAAACCCACGCGCTGGGTGTACCAGTCGATGGCGGCGTCGTAGTCATCGACCACTAGGGTGACGGCGCTGATGATTGATGACATCGGGTGGCGTTCTCACGGGGCGGCCTTCGTTCATTCACACGATGCCACAGAAAAAGCCCGCGAGTCGCGGGCTTTCTCCGGGGGTTGTGTTGGGGGCGGTCGAGACGCAGCGTCACGCTGCGCCGGCCACCGGCTGAGGCAAGCCTCAGCCCTGCTTGCGCTCGAGTTGCGCGATCAGCTTGCCGTCGCGGCCGTAGACGTCGTTGTAAAAATGCACGCTGCCGTCACTCGCCACATCTGCCGTGAGGTAGACCGTGCGCACCGGCACCTTGTTTTCAAGGTTGATGCGCTGGGTCTTGTTGTGTGCGTCAATGGCATCGACCGAGTCAGCGCTGTAGCCCTCTTGCTCGAGGATCACGCGGGCCAGTTCCAGCGGCTTAGCAAGGCGCACGCAGCCTGAGGAGAAGGCGCGTTGGACACGCTCGAAGAGGTGGCGTGAATTGGTGTCGTGGAGGTAGACGCTGTGGCGGTTGGGGAAGAGAAATTTCACCTCACCGAGTGCGTTGTTGGGCCCTGGCAGCTGGCGAAAGCGCAGGTTTTGCTGGGCCGTGGCCACCACATTCTTCCAGTTGTTGGCGCTCATGTTGACCGGACGACCCTTGCCGTCGAGCACTTGGAAACCGCGTGAACGGATGTAGTTTGGCTTGTTCTTGACCTTGGGCAAGATGTAGTCGCGTGCGATCCGGCGCGGCACCCACCAGCTGGGGTTCATGACGACGGTGTTGATCGCACTCTCGACCAGCGGAGTCTTGCGGCCATCGCGGCCAACGATCACATCGCTCGCCCAGACCGTCTCACCGTTTCGCACGTACTCGGCTTTAAACGCTGGGATGTTAACCGTCACACCGTCACGGTTGGCCAGCATGGGGTTGTCACGCATGCGCTGCAGATTGACTTCCAGCGTCGCGATACGGCGGTAGACACTGACGTTCATCGCCGAGATCGTCTTGCCGTCGAGTTCGCCGGTCACGGGCAGTTGATGCCGTGTCTGAAAACGCTTGAGCGCAAACTCGAGATTGCTGCTTGCGACCCGCGCACTGGCAATGGTGCTGCCGCGCCAATCGCCGGAGGCCATCAGACGGTTCTGCAGCGCGTTGTAAAGTGACTGGTTGTAGGTGGCATCGACCGCAGTGACGGTCTCGTCTTTAGCAAGCTTGAGGTTGATTGGACTCCATCCGCCGTTGGCAGCCACGCGGTTATAGCGCGCCAAAGCCCGCTTCAGGCCGGCTTCAGGACCGAGCGGCGCGAGCGATGCGGCCAAGAACTGGTCCAGTGTTTCGGCCTGAATCGCGGCCACCAGTGATTCGGCCGAAGCCTGAGGCGAATCTGATTGATGACCGTGGCGGCCTAAAAACGCCTCCACTAAAGCGGTCAGCGTGGTGTCAATAACGCCTTGATCAGGCTGTGCCGAGAGTGCCTCGAGATTGCTGATGAGATCGAGGTCGTTGCGAAGCTGTGCTTCAAAAACCAGATGGCCCATCGACAGATCGTGCCACAGGCGCTGTCCACCGCTGATCAGTTGCGTGTGATCAACAAAGGCCGCCTTGCTGCCGTCTTGGGCATCAATTTCGATCAGGTCAACCGCGGGCGCGCTGAGGGCAGGATCATCAATCGACGCGTGGCTCAGGCCCGGCAAGCTGATGGCAACCGCCGTGGCAATGGCGAGTGCACTTAACGTCATGCGAGCGGTGCGAACGGCTTTATTGTTGTTGTTTTTCACGACACATTCCTCGTTGCTGGTGAGGAAAATGTATCGATAGCGTAACAGTCGCTTTGCGAACCGCGTCACACTTCTCAGCGCTTAGCGTGATTGGCGTCTCATTGGCGGCCACAGTGAGACGTGGGTCACAAAATCTACACAGAAATCCAACAAAACCGCGACACGATCCCTATATGAACCGCCAAAAACGCGCACTGTTTCAATTTTAAAACAAGAAACCAGGGATCAGGCGTCGGCCGCTTGTGCACTGGTTACGGCCAAGACCGCTTCGATGTCGGCCGCCGAACAGCCGCGCGAGAGATCGTTCACAGGTTTGGCCAATCCCTGAATAACGGGACCGACGGCGGTACAGCCACCGAGCCGCTCGGCGAGTTTGTAACCGATGTTGCCAGCTTCCAGGCTCGGAAAGACAAAGACATTTGCGCGCCCCTCTAGAGTTTGATCCGGTGCCTTGCGCGCCCGAATCGCCGGCACAAATGCCGCGTCAAATTGCATGTCGCCGATGACTTCCCAGTCCGGCTTGGCCGTCCGCAACGCGGCGGTGGCGTCCTGCACCTTGCTCACCCGTTCGTGCTTGGCACTGCCGGCGGTGGAAAACGACAACATGGCAACACGCGGCGGGACACCGAGCAAGGAGGTGGCGCTGTGGCCCGTCGCCTGGGCAATGCCCGCAAGCTCTGTGGCGTCGGGCTCGACCACCAACGCACAATCGGCAAACAGTACCGCTTCGTGAGTCTCGTGGTGTGGTTGTTCGAGCAGCATGAGAAAGAAGCTCGACACCTGCTTCACGCCAGGAGCGGTGCCAATTAGGCCAAAAGACCAGCGCAACACGTGCGCGGTTGAAGCAACCGCCCCGCCGACGAAGCCATCAGCCTCCCCGGCTGCCAGAACCGAGAGGGCTGCAACCACCGGATCGCACAGGTCGATGCGGGCTTGTTCAGCGGTCATGCCTTTGTGTTGACGGCGCGCCACCAGTGCCTCGATCAAGTCTTCACGCGCCGACACTGATTCGAGATCGAGCACCGTCAAGCCGTCGAGTGACACACCGGTGTCATGTGCCTGATCGTGTATCCGCTGCGGGTCACCGAGCAACATCGGCTTGGCCGTGCCAGCGGCAAAGGCTGCGGCCGCGGCGTTGATAACGCGTGGGTCTTCGCCCTCGGGTAGCACGATTCGAGCGGGCTGTCGCTGTGCAGCGGTGAGGATAGGGTCGAACAAAGACATGGCAGTCACCGTCAGGGATATCTATTAAATTGTATCCCGTTCTGTGGCTTACTCGGCGCGTTCGAGCAGTGCCGCGAGTTTCAAGCGCTGCACTTTGCCGGACGGTCCTTTGGGCAGACTCTCGAGCAAGTGCACACGGTCGGGCATTTTGAACGCGCCCACGCGCGCGCGGCAGTGCTCCCTGAGGTCATCTGCTGCGGTGCTTGAGGCTTCACGCAACACCACCCCTGCCTCAACTCGTTGGCCGTAGTCCTCACACGGGCACGCGAATGCCGCCGCCTCGATCACGTCTGGGTGAGTGAGCAGTGCCTCGTCAATCTCGCGCGGCGCGATGTTCTCCCCGCCCTTAATAATGAGTTCCTTGAGCCGCCCGGTCACGAACACATAACCGTCCTCATCCATGCGGCCAAGATCGCCTGTGCACAGCCACCCATCCGCGTTGAGTGCCTCAGCGGTGGCCTCGGGATTGTTTAAATACCCTTGCATCACGTTCGCACCGCGAACACGAATTTCACCCTCAACGCCGGCTTCACAGCGAAGACCGGTCTCGGCGTTGACGATACGGACCACGTTGCCAACCGCCACACCCGGAGAGCCGTGTTTTGCGACACCTGGCGGCATCGGGTTTGAAAGAATTTGAGCCGCCGTCTCGGTCAAACCCATGGTTTCAATAATGGGCAAACCGAATCGCGCCTCAAACGCGCGGTGCACGTCGGGGGATAAGGGTGCCGAGGCCGATCGGCCGAAGCGCAAGCGGTCAGAGTCACCACGCCTGCGGTCATGCTCACCGTGCACCAACCAAGATATCTGCGTTGGCACGACCGAGAACCACGTGCATTGATGGTCTGCAAGCCAAGACCAAAAGGCACTGACCGAAAATCGCGGGGGCATGACCACGCTGCCCGCGGACACGAGCGGTGCCAGCACCGTCACGCACAAACCGTTGATGTGGTAGAGCGGCAGCACACACAGCGCTCGGTCTTCAGCGTCAATCTGATGCGCCAACGCCGTGTTGCCTCCGCCTGCCAAGAGGTTCGCGTGACTCAGGCGCACACCCTTTGGGCGCCCAGTGGTGCCGGAGGTGTACATCAACAGTCCGTCATCACCTGCGTTTAGTGGTGGCAAGTTGGCCGCTTTTGATGCGCCCAACGCATCCGTGATCGAAACACAATCAATGCCGTCGAGCGCGTCTGAAGGTATCGCATCCAGCCCAGACTTATCACACAAGACAAGCTTGGTCTCAGAATGGCTCAACACATATCCAATGGTGTCGTCTCCTGCGACCAGGTTGATCGCGGTGACACGCCGCCCGGAGAAGAGAATGCCCAGTAACGCCAGCGCGCTGTTAGCACTGTTGCTCGCCGCGAACGCGACGCTCGCACCCGGTGCAATGCCAGACGACTCAACGCAGCCGGCAATATGGTGGCAACCTTCGAGCAAGTCCGAGAAAGACAATGTCTCGTCAGACGCCGGATCAACCAGCCAGATGGCATCGGGTGTGCGCGTTGCGCGCAACTCGATCAAGTCTCGCACCGAGAGCCCGTCGAGATCGCGCTGCCAACTGGCAGACCACACCGGCGCGACTGCACTCATTGCCCGGCGGTGCCCCAATAATCAGAAAAGAGGTCTTCTAACGCGGGTTCACGCGGCGGGATCGTGCGTACCACTTTGCTAACATTCAGAAAGTGTTTGTAGTGAAGGTTGTCATCGATCGAATTGCCACCCCAAGTGCCACAACCCATCGATAGCGAAAACGGCATGCCGTTGTCAAAGGAGCCACCAGTGGCAAAGCAGTGCGCTTGGTTGACGATCACCCGACAGCTCGGCAGATCGCGCGCGAGTTCAAGCGCCTGCGCGTCATTGGCGGAATGCAAGCCAACGGAGTGCCCCGCTCCAATGTGCTCGAAGAGCCGCGTTGCAAGGTGTTTGGCCTCGGCGAAATCTGCAACCCGGTAGAGCGTTGTCACCAGCGAGAGCTTCTCGCCAGAATCGGGATGATCGGGTCCGACACCCTCGCCGTCGATCAACAAAAAGCGCGCGGTGTCAGCGTCTTCAACGCTGATGCCAGCACCGTTGACCAAGACGTCGATGTCGCGAGCAATCAAGTGGCGGTTGAGACCGCCGTTTTGAAACAGCGCCGTGCGAAGCGTCTTTGCGGCCTCGCCTGACAGCCGTCGCCCGCCCGCGCGGTGCAACGCGGCGACGGTGTCGTCAAACACTGCGTCGAGCACGATCAATGCGTTTTCAGACGAGCAGCTGGTCGCGTTGTCAAAACTCTTGGACGCGGCGATTTTTGTGGCGGCGGCATCGAGATCCGCGGTCTCGTCGATGATGACCGAAACATTGCCCGCGCCAACGCCAATTGCCGGGGTGCCCGAAGAATAGGCGCGGCGCACATTGTCCTGGCTGCCAGTCACGATCAGCAGATCCACTTGTTCCATCAGGCGTTGCGTTTTGACCTTGGAAGACGGTGACGGCACCATCTGCACCAGCGCGGGATCAGCGCCAATTTTGGCAAACTCATCGTGAATGTGGCCAATCAATTTCTCGCACACTGCCACGCCGCGCGGCGACGGAGACAGCACAATGGCGTTGCCGCAGGCGAGCGCATTGATCACGTTGTTGGTTGGCGTTGCCACCGGGTTAGTAGAGGGCACCACCGCCCCAACAACGCCAACTGGCCTCGCGATTTCGGTTATGCCAAGCGCGGCATCATCATTTAATACACCCGTCGTGATCGCGTCGTTGATGTCGCGAACCAGACCGAGCGTCTTGCGGTGGTTCTTGCGCACCTTGTCCGCGACATTGCCAAGACCCGTTGTCTCGACGGCCATCTCAGAGAGCGCGCGGTTGCGCTCGGGTTGCATCAACGCCCAAGCCGCGGCCTTCGCGGTCAGACGCAACTGCGCCTGATCGGATGAGGCGGCGTAGCGCACCTGCGCTGCGCGGGCGTTTGCGACAATGGCGTCAACGGAATCGATGTCTTGCTGCTCGCTCAACGACGTAATCTCTTGGGTTGAATGTTTGGGAGGCACAAAGTGCCAATAGGTTCTGGGGCCCAGCGCTCGCAGCTACCGAGTCTGGCGGGCCAACAGTGGCCCGCCATCACCAAGATGCCGCGCCAGGTCTTAGAGACCTTCGAGCAACACTTCAAGTGCGGCTTGACGCTCTGCCCACATGGCTTGCACTTCTTCGCGGCTCATCACGTGCATCGGTGATCCGCCAGCTTTCATACGGCCCTGCACACGGCTGTGCTCGAACATCGCCGGCACTTGAGCGCTGAGCTTGTCGATCACATCTTGCGGTGTGCCCTTGGGGACCATCAGGCCACGGAAGTTAACCGATGAATTGTCGACGTCGTAGCCTGCTTCCATCAGCGTTGGCACGTCGGGCAGGAAGTCATTGCGCTCCAAATCTGCCACCGCAAGGATCTTGACGTTACCCGCTTCACGCGCGCGAAATGCATCGGAGAGGTTGTTGATACCGCCGATCACATCACCTGCGATCACCGCTTTCATCGCCGCCGCACCGCCACCTTTGGTTGGGATGTAGGCGAATTTAGCACCGGTTGATTTCTCGATCTGCAACGCGGCGATGTGGTGACCCACAAATAAGCCAGCACCCGAGAGCGTCGCTTTGCCTGGGTTTGCTGTCGCGAATTCCACTAACTCGCCAATGGTGTTGTAGGGGCTATCAGCACCGACCACGACCACTGCCGGGTCTGCGCCCCAGTTGGCAATTGGCTCGAAGCTCTCGACTGAGTACTTCACGCCGCCCTCAATGGATTGCGCGATAAAGTGAGGCACGTTGTACGCAGAGAGCATGTAGCCGTCGGCATCAGCTTCAGTTGCGAACCAATTCCAACCAACCCGCCCACCAGCGCCGGGCTTGTTGACGATGTACATCGGCTGGCCAAGCATGTCTTCGTTGCCCGCGACCATGGTTACAATGCGCGCCTGAAAATCCGTCGCGCCACCCGCGCCGTAGGACACGGCAACCCCTATTGGGCGCTCTGGGAAGTCCGCTGCGTGCAAGCTGCCCGCCAGCACAGCGGCTGCAGTCAGCGTGATGGCTTTTATTATGTTTTTCATCCTCAATCTCCTCGTGTGGTTTTGGGGTACTGAAATTTCGCTAACAAGACACTTAAAAAAACAGTCCCCGTGGTGTCTGAACTTTCAACAACAACATAAACAACCCGTAGATAACGCCCATAAAACAGCCGGTCACAACCAGCCGTTGCAACCACGCGCGCGCGGAGCTAAGCGGCGCTGGGTCGTACAGCGTGTACACCGTGAAAAAGGCAATACTGCCTGCGGTGTAAAATCCGAGTGCTTTCGCCGCGACGTAGACAAAGAGGCCCGCGACCACCACGCCAGGCAGGATCGCAAGCGCCATTGAACCTGAAATACCATCTCCGACACGGGCACGCCCGGTCAACGCTCGAAAAGCATTCCAAACCGCAAAGCCAAGGAAAAACCCCGAGATCAGACGCGGGAACAAAAACGCATCACTGGGCTCGCCGGTGAAGCTAAGCCAACACACTGCTGCCGCCACCAACAACACCGCAAGGCTGGACACGCCGTGCTGTACACGTGGTGCAGTCGAGACCGCAGCTGACGGTTTTTGCGCTGCAACCCGATTGCTGAAAAAGCTGTACAACACTGACGCAATCACAAGCGCGATCAACACCAAGTTGAGCGGGCCGCCAAGGAAATACGCCATCGGGCCATCCGTTGCGTTGGCGATCATCGAACCCTGAATGAAATTCGCCTCGGCAATTGGTCCGAGGATCAGACCCAGCACCAGTGGTGCGGCCGAAAAGCCAAAGCGCACCAAACCGAACATCATGGCGCCAAGCGAAAACATCACCAGCACATCGCCCATCGATTGCTGAACGGAATACGCGCCAAACACCGCCAGGACCAACACGGCGGCGGCCAGTATCGGCACCGGCGCGCGCGCAATGCGAGCAGCCCAGACAGCGGTGTAGATACCAAACGCCACCATCAACAACTGGCCGATCAACATCGAATTGATAAAGGTCCAGGCAACCTCGGGGTGGTTATCAAAGAGGTCAGAGCCCGGAAAAATGCCGTGAATAAGGAGGCCACCGAGCAGCACGGCTGCGGTTGGGCTGCCTGGAATTGACAAGGTCAGAAGCGGAACGAGCGAGGGGCCAACCATCGCGTTATTGGCTGACTCAGCTGCGATCACGCCCTCTGGGTGACCGCGTCCAAACTGGTCCTTTTCTGGTGAAAACTTCTTGCTCTGGTCGTAGGCCACGAGTCCTGCAATCTGACCGCCCACCCCAGGAATCAAACCGACAATGGAACCGACGACAGTGCCAATCGACAGCGCCCGGTAACGCGAGAACAATTCCCGTATCGACGATGACAGCGCATAACGGGTCACAGCCACAGCCTGGACGGAGGTTTCGCGCCGTCCCTTGGCAAACATCTCGATGACCTGAGGGATGGCAAAAAGGCCAATCAAGGCTGCGATCACGTTGACACCACCGCCGAGCGCATCGTGAAATATAAAGCGCTGCGCGCCCTGGATGTCGTCGTAGCCAATCATCGAGAGCCAGAGCCCAATACACCCCGACAACAGCCCTTTCACAAAGGAGTTGGAGTCGAGCGAACCGATCACGGTGACGCCGAGGATCGCGAGCCAAAAGAGGTGCGACGGCCCGAAGGCCAGTGCCCATTGCGCGAGCATTGGCGTGAGGAAGATCAACAACAACACACCGATCACTCCGCCAACTCCGGAGGCGAGGAATGACAGCTGCAACGCGCGCGCGCCGTCGCCGCGCTCGGCCATTGCATGGCCGTCGAGTGCAGTGGCGATATTGGCGGGGGCGCCCGGAATCTTGAGCAAAATGGCGCTGACCGCCCCGCCCGCCACCGTTGAGGTGTAGGCCGCTCCAAGCAAAATCAAACCCTGCGTGGGCGCCAGGTGGAAGGTAAACGGGATCAGCAGCGCCACTGCCATAGTGGGTGACAGCCCCGGTGTCGCCCCGAGGATTAACCCGCCCACGGTACCGCCAATCAACAGAACCAGAGACAGGGGCTCGAAGACGCCGCCAAAGTGGTTGAGAAACTCCATTCGCCTGCCTAGACCCCGGTTAGATTTCCGTCACTTCGGCCAGAGTGTAAGGATGAAAATAAAAATGTAAACGTTTTCATTTCAGCGGTAGAGTGTTGCCAAAACAGGAGATCAGGCATGCGCCGACCGCGCAGTCGCAAAGGCGCACCCGGGATCGTTGAAGTCGCGCGCCGCGCCAACGTGTCCCCAGCGACAGTCTCGCGATGCTTCAATTCCCCGGACACAGTTAAGGCTGAGACCCGCGCGCGCGTGACCCAGGCCGCCGAGGCGCTTGGGTATATCCGCAACCGCGCGGCAGGCACGCTGCATAAACAGATGTCAGGCAGTGTCGGCTTGGTGGTCCCCACCATCGACAACGCTATTTTTTCTGAGCTCGTGGACGCATTCGCCAAGCAGCTGCGCACCCACGACCGCACCTTGCTGATCGCCACCCACGACTACGACCTGGAGCTGGAGGTCGCTATTGTGCGCTCCCTGCTCGAGCGGCGAATTGACGGCGTGGCGCTGGTCGGCTTTGAACACAACGACGTCGCACTGCGCATGTTGGAGACGCAATCGGTGCCGGTGCTGTCTATCTGGAACTACCGCGACAAAGCGCCCCTGCCCTGCGTCGGCGCAAACAATTTTGCCGCGGGTGAAAAAGCGACTGAGCACCTGCTGTCTCTGGGTCACCGCGACATCGCGTTTCTCTTTCCGTCCGACGACGGCAACGACCGTGCGCGCGATCGACGCGACGGCGCTCTACACGCCACCACGAACCGCGGCATCTCGCCACCACCCAGCCGGCTCATCGACTGCCCTTACGACATCAATCAGGCGAAAACACGCGCAATGGCACTGCTGCGCAAGGATCCACCCAGCGCCATCGTGGCTGGCAACGACGTCATCGCCCAAGGTGTGCTCTACGCCTGCCAAGCGGTCGGTGTGTCGGTGCCCGATCAAGTGTCGGTAGTCGGCATCGGAGATTTTCGAGGATCATCTGCCATCGAACCACGGCTCAGCACGGTTCGCCTACCAGCGCGCACCATAGGGCGCTCAGCTGCGGACACCATTGTGGCCATGAGCGGAGGCAACCCGTTCAGGGTGGCAAGTGATCAGGAAGTGCCTTTTGAATGGATAGAACGGGACTCCACAGCCCCGCCCAATCACTGACTTCATCCGGCTCCAGGCACAGGAGCCGAGCCTGCCCGCGCAGTGCGCGACGGGCTGGCACACCGCCTAGGTTAGGCGGCCTTCTCTTCGGTGGTCTCGTCGTTCGCCACTGCTGCGTGCGCCAGCGCACCGGCTTGAGCAGCCTCACGCTGCTTGCGATCGTAGACTTCCTGCCGGTAAACCGGCACTTCTCTTGGTCCCGTAATACCGAGCTTTACCTGCCCGCCTTTAATCGAGACCACTTCTAGCGTGATGTCTGGGCCGATTACAATTTTTTCTCCCAGACGGCGACTCAAAATTAACATTAGCTGTCCTTAGTCAGAGTGTCCGCACCCAGCGGGGTGCAGCCTCTGCGCCAACTCAAGCTTGCCAATCATGAAATCTTTGTAATAAAGACTGACCACTGAGCTGAGCAAATTATTGCTCATAACCGGCAAACCCCACTGGTAATGCGGATTGAGGCCGCCGAACGCCACCAAAAGCGTGATAACCCCCACACTCTGGCCTGCTGTTTCTCAGTAAGCTGGCACCATCGCGTCAAGCTGATATCACACCGGAGTACCAGTGGCCATCCACCTGCTCGTCAACACCATTGCCGGATTCACTGCCGCGCGCTGCTTTAGTTGCCCCATTTCCATGACGGTGTGGTCGGTCATCATCGCCTTCGCCAGTAACGTTGTCGGCATGCAGCTCTATCTAATGGTGCAACCGTCGCGGTACATCGACCCAAATTACGTCGCGATCAACGCCATGATTGGCGCCATCGGCGCACTCATCGCCGCGCCGCTGCTCGCCTTTGTGTTCAGACGACTGCTCAAGCCAACAGTCGGCGAGGGAAGCTGACCGACCGCCGCTCTATACTCTGATGCGGTTCATCGAGGTCCGACCCCACATGGCAAACCAGCGCGCCACAGGTATTCAACGTTTGATCAACGCTGCACGCTATTCGGCCAACGGCCTGCGCGCGACCTTCCAACACGAGGAAGCTTTTAAGCAAGAGTGCGTGTTGCTTGTGGTCGCGTTGCCACTGGCCGGATTGATTGCCGATACCGCACTGCAATTTGCGCTGTTGATCGGATCGATCGTGCTGGTCATGGCAGTTGAAGTGCTCAATTCCGCAATTGAGAGCGTGGTTGACCGCATCAGCGAAGAACAACACCCACTTTCAGGTCGCGCCAAGGACCAAGCATCAGCAGCAGTGCTGCTGACGGTGTTGATCGCGGTGTTGATCTGGATTGCAGTGCTGGTGGATTGAGCCAATGCCCATCGACCTCAGCCACGGCCCCGTGACGCTCAACATCGAACACCGCATCGCCAGACTTCAACTCAATCAGCCCGAGCGCCGCAATGCACTCGGTTGCGAGGCACTCGAGCGCATCGAGCACGCCTTAGAGTTTGTAGAGGCTGACCAAAAAGTGCGGGTGCTGATTCTCAGTGCGACGCCCGCTGAAACCTTTTGCGCAGGCGCAGCGCTTGACGAAATCTCCGAAGGCCTGCTCACGCCAGCCCGCTTCCACGCCTGTCTGGACCGTTTGAGTGAGTGCAGTCGCCCGACTGTCGCCGCCATCAGCGGCAACGTCTACGGCGGCGGCGCAGAACTGCCGCTCGCATGCGACTTCCGCATTGGGGTGACAGGCCTGCGTTTGCAAGTGCCCGCGACACGCATTGGTCTGTGCTATCCGCCACCGGGCATACAGCGTTACACGCGCCAACTCGGTGCACCCGCCGCTAAACGCATTTTGCTCGCAGGCGAGACCTGCAACGTTGAGACCTTGCTCACGATGGGGTACTTGAGTGAGGCTGTATCGCCCGAAGCGCTGGCCGACACAGTGACGCATTTTGCACACACACTTGCAGACTGCGCACCGCTCGCGATGCGTGCCGTCAAGCAACTAATTGATGCTGAAGCCACGAACACGTGGGACCGCGAAATTGCCCAAGCATGGCAAACACGCTGTGATAAATCACTGGACCTCAAGCGAGGGCTTGAGGCAGCGAGACTCAAACGCGCGCCGGATTTCCAAGGCGACTGACACTCAGTTCCGCACCTGTATTTACCACAAGCGCAGACACTGAACGGCAATCAATAACGCGGGCGGCCACCGCCTTGGCTGCGCGGGGGACGCTCTTCACGCGGCCTGGCTTCATTTACGCGCAGAGTACGACCAGACATATCAGTCTCGTTCATGCCCGCAATGGCGGCGTTGGCCTCTGCGTCGCTCGGCATTTCAACGAAACCGAATCCCTTTGACTGACCGCTGTATTTGTCTGTGATCACTGAGGCGCGTGAAACCTCACCAAACGCTGCGAAGGCACTGCGCAGATCGTCGTCAGTGACGCTGTACGGCAGGTTACCCACATAAATATTCATCGACGTTCCCCGTTCGTGTGCTTAATAGTTTGTGAGGCCATCGACAATCGCGCACAAAAACTCCCGACAGCGTCGGACTGCAAAACAAAACACCGAATGCGCCCTGTTCACGCCCACCCCCTTATATATCGGGGTCTGCCAGGCATGTAAAGCGGCGTCACGAATTTGTGGTGCCGCTTTACAACTACACAAATGAAAAAAGGGCAAAAAGTGCTACTTTGAACCGAAAAAAGCTAATTCATTCGCCTGCGAACCTTAAACGCAAACAAGACAAGGCCGACTGACTATCAGAAGCACACGCATAATAAACCGCGAACTACCACACGCTTATTTCAGCCCCGTGAGTGTCGAGCGTAGCAAGCGCCCCCAATCGAAGCGGTATATTGCGCTGCCCGTGCCCCGAGGTGAGACCGATCATAACAGGCAGATCAAAAGGTCCTAACAACTCGCGCGCGATGTCCACAAATGCGTTGTATGGATCAGTACACCCAGGCATCTCACCAAATACAACCCCGGACACTTTATCAAAAACCCCAGCATTGCGAAGCTGCACCAACGCGCGATCCAATCGGTAAGGCGCCTCACCAGTGTCTTCAAGAAACAGCACGCCGCCATCACCGGCAAAGGCGTATGGCGTACCAAGCGACGCTGTCACCAAACTCAAGCAGCCACCCCACAACGCACCGCTCGCCCGGCCCGGACAAATTGTTTGCACGGCTAGTTTGCGCTCTGCCGGCGCAAACAATGATTGATGCAACGCCGCTCGGTTGGCCGACGCCGTGGGGCTGTGATCACAGACTTGCGCTGTGGCGAGGTTCACACCGTGCACACACGCGACCGCTGGCCAGCGCGCTCGCGCCATCAGGTGCAAACTTGTGACATCGGAATATCCCACCAACAACCGAGGTGTTGGCACAGATACTGAGTCGAGCGACGGCCACAACCGCGAACTGCCGTACCCGCCGCGAGTGCAAAACACCGCCCGAATGTCCGGATCAGTCAACGCACGTATCATGTGTTTGGCGCGACGTGTGTCATCACCTGCCAGGTAAAAATGGTGATCATCCTCAACCCAAACCGACACCTCAAGCTGCCAACTTTCAAGCAACATCCGCGCATCGTTCAACCACTGGCGGTTGACCGAACGAAGCTGCCCGGCCGGTGCGATCAAAGCCACTTTGTCGCCAGGGGACAACGTTTGCACAGGGATGCACTCCTCAATAAGCTGCTGCGAAGCCTATGCGAGTGCAGGCCAGAGCGCCAGAGCGCCGATGTGTCGTTTATTGAATCCTGCTGTCGCATCGCGGGCGGCATTCTTTCACCCGCTGCGCCACACTTAAAATCCTCCATTGAGAGACAGCAACATGCACCCAAGTCCGGACGCAGGCAGCGACGAGCGCACCCTCAGAGAGGACTTGGCCGCAGCTTTTCGTTTGGCTGTGCAATTTAATTGGCACGAGTCAGTGGGCAACCACTTCAGCGCCGCGATCAGCGACGACGGCAAGACCTTCTTGCTCAACCCGCGCTGGCAACACTTCGCGAACGTCAAAGCATCAGACTTGATGCGCCTGTCAGCGGACGACCCAAACGTTATGGACGGAGACAACCCGCCCGACCCGTCTGCGTGGTGCATTCACGGTCAGGTGCACACGCGGGTTCCCGCCGCACGCGTGCTGCTGCACTGCCACCCACCGTACGCGACGGCTTTGTGCGCGCTGGCCGATCCAACGCTCAAACCGATTGATCAAAATACCGCTCGCTTCTACAACCGCTGCGCGGTGGATCTCGGCTTTGGCGGCCTTGCGGATGATGTTGAGGAAGGTCGGCGCATTGCCAGCGCCTTTGGCAATCACCGTGTGCTGTTGATGGGCAACCATGGCGTCTCGGTCATGGGCGAGACAGTTGCCGAAGCCTTTGAGACGCTCTATTTCCTCGAGCGAGCAGCGCAAACGCAGATACTCGCGTACAGCACCGGACAGCCTTTGAATATCATGAGCGCCGAAACCGCTGAGCGAACCGCCGCAGCATGGGATGCATACGCGGGCATGGCCGACGCACACTTCGCACAACTCAAGGCCACGCTTGACCCAAGCTTCAAAGACTGAGGCCGCGTGCGCTTTGCGATGAAGCGCAGCGCAGCCGCTACGACATTGTTAACCGCGAATGTGGGAGAAAAAATCTGCACATTCTGGTGTATCCATGTCCATCCCGGTCAGATCATCAGTCGACAACAACGACAGCGAGCGGTAGCACCTGCTCGCGAGATCGCGACCGACTGGATCCACAGGCGCGCCGTTGAACAAGCTCTCAGGCGAGGAGCAGATGCGCTCCGCTTCTAAGTCAAATCCCTTGCGCATGTCCTCGCCCAGCCGTGCGTCGGAACGCATCAATGCCGCCACCTGTTGCAAGCGAACGCAGTAGGTGTTGTGCGACGAATCGAGGTTATCTGCGAAGACAGGGCCGACGCTGAATGTCAACGATAAACCCACCACTGCGGCAATAGCGCTCAGTTCACGTGTGATCACGGGTGTGTTCCGACTGAAAGAGGGCCTTTTTCGACCCAAGAAACATGCCACCAAACACCGCTCAAACGACTCTGTCACCGGGCGGGGCGCGAGGAGATCCAGAGGTTTATGGTGCCTGTGACAACCACCGCTCCATTGGCGTCTGTGGCTGTCACCGGCACGGTCAGTTCGCCCGGCACCCACGCGGCCGGATCAATCGTCGCGGTCGCGGTGATATCGGTTTCCGCCTTCGCTGTGTAATCAAGCGTCATACCCTTGGGAATCCAGCGCAATTGCGACGGCACAGATGCCTCTGCGCACAGTCCCATGGCCAACTCCAGCAGGTTGCAAATCGCGATGACATGAACCGTCCCAATGTGGTTCTGGACAGCGCGGCGCTTGCGCATGCGCACCACACAGTGGTTTGGTTCAAGTGAGACGACACGCGGTTTGATCGTGCCAAAGTAGGGTGCGCGCCGCGACACCAGCCAAGAGAAAACGCCCGCACCGAGTGGCCATTTTGAAACTCGGCGCCACGTCCGCAATACCGAACTTGCCATCAGGGCTCTCCGCCGCCGCGCCGTAAAAAGGGGTGTATCACAGGCTCTCGTGGCGTCACTAACCACCGCTTACACACACTTGCGTAGCCTCCAGGCAAAAAATAGTGACCATTTTCCGTGAGCACAGATTCTCGCTCGGCGCGCCAGCGCGCCGGCAACGCGTACCAGGGCAGTGACGGTGTTTCGTGGTGTACCGCGTGCAGGTTGTTATTGAGAAACAACAGCCCCATGAACCACCCCGCTTCAACCACAGCGGTTCGCTCGCCAACCGTCTCCGCCGCGCGGTGTTCAATAAACGCACGCGTCATCATCAGTGACATGCCAAGCCAGGCTATCAGCGCATAGAGCCACAGTGGCACTGAAAAATACGCCAGTACCAGACACACCGGTACGAGACCGATCGCGTGGTGAAGCCATGCGCTGCGCGACCGCAAATCTCCGCGCCGCACCCGCTGCAATTCATCGCGCCAGAACGCGAAAAGAGACAGCGCTGGGCCAACCAGCCACCGACCGAGCAGCGTTTGATTAAACTGCAAAACACGCTGAAACCACCCTGGCAGTTTTGCGTAATCATACTCGGCGTAGTAGTAGCTCTCCGGGTCGTCGTAGGGGTCTGTAAGGCCAGTATCGTTGTGGTGGCGCAGGTGCGTGTCTTTGTAACGGCGAAAAGCGATCACTACGCCAATGGCAGGATAGACCAACGCTTCATTGAGCCAGGCGATTCGAGTGGGATGACCGTGCAGGGCCTCATGTTGAAGTGAGGAATGCAATCCCACACTGACAACCGCCGGCAACAGGCACCACAGACCCACCACACTGTAACTTGCCAGGCTTGCAATCCAAAGTGCGTAACACACTGCGAGCATGAGCCAAGTTGGCCACTGCCCCCATACCGACATTTTTCGCGCTGCGCTCACAAGTTCTCCAGATAACCGCGATGAAACCGCAAATAGCCGCGCTCAGTGCAGCGCAAATGATCCGCCACATGGCGGTGCCATGAGGGTAGCTTGTGAAAGGGCACGCTTGGAAAGGCGTGGTGTTCCGAATGATAAGGCATGTTCCAAGCTATCCTGCGGATCAGCGCATTAGTGAAGGTTGTGCGCGTGTTTTCAAACATATTGGAGACTGCTGGACACCGGCCGTGCTCAGCCATTAGATAGAGACGCAGCACGGGCTGACCGAGTACAAGGGGCAGCAGCCAGTACTCAACCAACCACCACGAACCCAGGGCGACCGACACGCACAAGGCAACAACGTAAAGCGCAATCATGACGCGAGACTCACGCGCAACAGCCGCGCGTTGTGACATGGGCAGCCAGGGTTCATCACAGCGTCCAAACCCGTTGCGTACAACCGTACGCCAACCGGACCACATCACCTGCCAGCCCAACACGTGCCACAAAAAGCGCATGAGCGTATCGGGCTCAGTGCCGGCAAGTTCGGGGTCGCGCAAGGGATCTCGGGTGTGGCGATGGTGCGCGAGATGAAAATACTGAAACCACAGTGCTGGGTTAAACAGCAACCACCCAACAACGCGTGCAAGCCAGAGATTGATCCACGGCGTTCGAAATGCCGTGCGGTGGGTCGCCTCGTGTTGGGCGGTAAAGAGAAACACCAACAACACGCTGTAACAAAGCAAACACGGCAGCCACCACAGTCCACCTTGCGCCACACCAAATGCTGTCACAGCCAGCGCAACGAGATGCCAGAACAATTGCCGCGCCCCGGCCCAATTAGATTTCTGCAGCAAAGCCGCGCGCTCACTTGGGGATAATCGCGCAAGCGCAGCGCGGTGATCAACGTGTAGGGTGTCATCGGACATAGGGCATATTAATGGCTGACTTGGAAACGCTCTACCCTACACAGCAACAACGCTATCTTCAGCCAGCGAGCAGCTGTCCCTGCGCGTGCCCATTCCCACTCAGACCGAGGACACCACCATGCCGCTAGAATTCACCCTCGACGGCGGCGCCGCTGCCACCGCAGCGCTCGGCGTGATTGTGTTACAGGCCGATGAATCACTCGAGCCGGAGTGGCGTCAATTGCGCCTTGGCGAGGGCGTGACGGTGTATCACAGCCGCATTCCAAGCAGCGAGGAGGTCACACCCGAGACCCTCTCGAAGATGGCAGATACCCTGCCCGCCGCCGCCGCGCTGCTGCCGCGTGCGGCCGGTTTGCGTTCAATCGCCTACGCCTGCACCTCGGGGGCAACCGTGATTGGACCAGACCGCGTCCAGGCATTGGTTGCCCAACACCACCCCGGCGTGCCATGCACTAACCCACTGACCGCGACCATAGCTGGGTGCCGCGCGCTCGGCGTCAGCCGTCTCGCGCTGCTCACGCCCTACGTCAAAGCCGTCAACACCGCGCTTCTCGATCACCTCAGCGTAAACGGCCTCAATGTCACAGCATTCGCGTCGTTCGAGCAAAAGGACGAGGCGGTTGTGGCACGCATCAGCGAGCAATCAGTCCAATCTGCGCTGCTCGCATTTGATTCAGCTCAGTGCGATGCGGTTTTTACGTCTTGCACCAACTTGCGAAGCTTCAGCATCATTGAGAACACAGAGGCGGCGCTCGGCGTGCCCGTGCTCTCAAGCAATTTGGCGCTGGCGTGGCACGCGTTGCAACTCGCTGGCCTGAGCACAAAAGGTCGCGGACCTGGACGGTTATTTGCCAACGCGACGCTCTGACAACCCAACCCAACAATGAGGACACACCATGACTTTCTCGCGACGCCAGGTGGTGCTCGGATTGACCCTACTGCCGCTGAGCAGACACGCACTCGCCGGCGAAGCCGACGTGGTGTCGGCTTCAATCACAGCACGCGGTGAACAATTCAGCGTGAGCGCCACAATCAAATCCAACGACACTGGCTGGGACTACTACGCCGACCGTTTCGAAGTCCTCGCCCCAGATGGCAGCGTGCTCGGCACACGGATCTTGCACCACCCGCACGAGACCGAGCAGCCCTTTACACGGTCACTCAACGGCCTAGAGATTCCAGCAGATATCACACAGATCACCGTCAGAGCGCGCATGAAACCGGACGGCGCGAGCGGCGCGACGGTGGAACTCGCCGTGCCTGGTCGCTGAGGGCATTTCTCGGACGAAAAAAAACCCGGTGCAGTGCACCGGGCTTTTTCCGTTCAGACAGCTTTGAAGTAATTAGCTGTTCTTGAACTCGGGGTAAGCCTCGAGACCACACTCGGCCAGGTCGGCACCCTTGTACTCGTCTTCTTCGCTGATACGCAGACCAATCACAGCTTTGATCAACAACCACGCGATGGTGCTGGTCACCAAGACCCACGCGCCGATCACGCCTAGACCAAGGAGCTGACCACCCAGCGTTGCATCAGAGTTGTTGAGCACCACAGCGAGCACACCCCAGATACCGCACACACCGTGCACTGAGATGGCACCAACTGGGTCATCAACCCGCATTTTGTCGAATGACATAATTGAGAAGACCACGATCACACCACCGATGGCGCCGATGAAAGTCGATGCCAGTGGGCTCGGTGCGAGCGGCTCTGCGGTGATTGACACGAGGCCTGCAAGCGCGCCGTTGAGCACCATGGTGAGATCCGCTTTACGGAACATCAGAGCCGACGTGATCAGCGCTGCCACCACACCGCCAGCTGCTGCGGCATTGGTGTTAACGAAAATTTTGGCAACCGCGTTAGCTTCGTCGACGTTTGAGATCTTGAGTTCCGATCCGCCGTTGAAGCCGAACCAACCCATCCACAGGATCAACGCACCGAGTGTTGCCAACGGCAGGTTCGCACCTGGAATCGGAGCAATGCTGCCGTCTTCCTTGTACTTGCCTTTACGTGCACCAACCAAAACGGCGCCAGTCAATGCAGCGATGGCACCACACATGTGGACCACAGCAGAACCTGCGAAATCTTGGAATCCGGCTTGGTCAAGGAAGCCACCGCCCCATTTCCAGTAACCCTGCACTGGGTAGATGAAGCCAGTCATGATCACGGCAAAAGCGAGGAACGCCCAGAGCTTCATACGCTCGGCAACCGCACCAGAGACGATTGACATTGCAGTTGCAACGAACACGACCTGGAAGAAAAAGTCAGACATGCCTGAGTAATAGGTGTCACCGCCGCTGGCGATCACATCCGCTGCAGAGTTGTCAGCCCCAATCAGGAATGACACGCCCGGCCACCACGCGCTCACGCCGTCGCCTGGGTACATCAACTTGTAGCCCACAAGCAGGTACATGATGGAGGCGATGGAGAAAAGCGCCACGTTTTTCGTCAGAATTTCCGCGGTGTTTTTGCCGCGCACCAAACCGGCTTCGAGCATTGCAAAGCCCGCTGCCATCCACATGACCAACACACCGGACACCAAGAAGTAAAAGGTGTCGACGGCATAGGCCAATTCAACTACTGCTGAATCCATTGTTCTTGTTCCTCTTCTCTTAAAGTGCCGCGTCGGCAGTTTCGCCTGTGCGAATACGCACAGCCGCTTCGAGATTGGTCACGAAAATCTTGCCGTCACCAATGCGGTCGGTATTCGCTGCTGCCTGAATGGCGTCGACCACGGGCTGCATGAGCTCGTCAGTCACAGCCACTTCAACTTTGAGTTTTGGCAGAAAATCGACCACGTACTCGGCGCCGCGGTAGAGCTCGGTGTGACCCTTCTGACGGCCGAAGCCTTTGACATCGGTGACAGTCATGCCGGTGACGCCGAGCTCAGCCAGCGCATCGCGGACATCACTCTGCTTGAAGGGTTTGATGATCGCTTGGATCAGCTTCATCGGTTCTTTCCTCTGTTAAACAGTCACGTGCATAGGCGCAACCGCCGTGCCACCTGAATTTTTATATATTTATCAATTACTTAAAATATCCGCCGCAGCAGAATCCCGGATTTTTGCACCATTTTGATGCACCATATAATCAAGCGAGCACCACCTTGGTGCGTGCGCCTCGCTTTTGTGCGACAACGCGACGCAGCACCACAAAACACGCCCGACAAGAGACCCGTGCCACAATGCGCGCCGAGATCAGGCGCAGTTGAATCACCTCTAGATGGCCCGCGAAGCACCCACAGACCCAGACCAACTGATGCGCCAACTGCAAGCGCGTCACCCGATGAAAACGTGGTCGCTGGTGATCACCTTTCTCGGTGACTGCGTGCTGCCACGCGGTGGCACCGTACCGCTGGCAGTGATCGTCCACGCCCTGCAATCGCTCGGCATTGATGCCACCACCGTGCGCGCTGCCGTCGCGCGCCTGACCCAAGACGGCTGGCTAGTCCGTGAGAGACGAGGCAGAGCCAGCGACTACCGCCTCGATGCCGCAGGCCTCGACACCTTCGCAACCGCCGAAGCCCGCATTTATGCAGCAGACGACCCAGCCTTCACCGGCCGCTGGCACATCGCCGCCGTGCACGCGCCCGCCGGCTCAACGCGCAACGCCCTTCGCAAGACTCTGCGCTCGCAGGGATTTGGCGCATTGAGCAGCACCACGTTTATCAGACCGGTCTCAGCCCAGACACGCGCACTAACGGACGTCGACGGAGTCAGCGTTTTCGAAGCCGAACACAGCGGCGGGAGTGACCCAGAAAAATTGCTCAGATCAGCCTTTGACCTCGCCGCGATAGACGCGCTGTACCAGCACTTCGTGCACGATTTTGAACCCATGCTCGGGCGCGGAGACGCCGACTCAGGCGAGACTGCTGTGGCGCTGCGCACGGCGATGATTCACGAATACCGGCGCGTGCTGTTGCGCGATCCCCATCTGCCCCACGCACTCACACCCACGCTGCGGCACCGGGCCGAGGCACGAGCCATTGCCTCAACGCTCTACCACCAGTGGCTGCAACCAAGCGAAGCTTGGCTCGATGCCTCCCATGCCGGATGGCGTCACCGCCCAGACGATCACCTCGCCATGCGATTTGCGTGACATTTTTTAATTTTTTGATGTAATATTTGTCACGTATTTTGCACAACCACAACTGTGCACGCACACACAGGCTCAACCACACACCGATTGGCGGAGATCACCATGTATTCACAAGGACTGATTGGCGCAACCGGCGAAACCCACGAAGACGAAGCCTTCCTCGCTGCGTTTCAGGCGCGCATCGACGCCGAAGAGAAAATTGAAGCCAACGACCCCATGCCCGCCGGCTACCGCAAGACCCTGCTCCGGCAGATCAGCCAGCACGCACATTCCGAGATCGTTGGCATGTTGCCCGAGGGCAACTGGATCACCCGCGCCCCGAGCCTCAAGCGCAAGGCCGCTCTGCTCGCGAAAGTGCAAGACGAAGGCGGGCACGGACTCTACCTCTACGCCGCCGCCGAGACGCTGGGCGCGTCACGCGAGTCGCTGGTCGACGATTTGCTCGAAGGCCGTGCAAAGTACTCTTCGATATTCAACTACCCGACCCTCAGCTGGGCCGACATCGGCGCGGTCGGCTGGCTGGTCGACGGCGCGGCGATCATGAACCAGATTCCGCTCTGCCGTTGCAGCTACGGCCCCTACGCCCGCGCAATGATTCGGGTGTGCAAAGAAGAGAGCTTCCACCAGCGCCAGGGCTACGAAATCATGTTGACGCTCGCGGCGGGCTCCGACGCGCAGAAAGCCATGGCACAAGACGCCTTGAATCGCTGGTGGTGGCCATCGCTGATGATGTTCGGCCCGCACGACGGCGAGTCAGCGCACGGCGAGCAATCA
>CALAMQ010000036.1 GCA_937925815.1 uncultured Granulosicoccaceae bacterium
TGATCGTCGCCTTTCTGATTTTGGAGCCCCATGGCCTTGCGCAACTGTGGCGCCTGACCAAAGACAAGCTCCGCCTCTGGCCGTTTCCGCACTGATAGGACGCTCAGAGTCCCCGTGTGCCAGTAGCCAGGCACCTGTATCACCATGACGAGGAAGACAAAGATGAAAATGACCCGACTTGCCGCGACGGCCCTGATCGGCACCTTGGCTGCAGGCCAAGCAGCCGCTGATCTCGTGTTTCCGTCCCTCAGTTACCGCACTGGCCCATACGCTGCCAACGGCATTCCCTTTGCCGACGGTTACGCCGACTATTTCACGCTGATCAACGAACGCGATGGCGGTGTTGGCGGTGAAATGATTCGCATGATTGAGTGTGAAACTGGCTACAACACCCAGAAAGGGGTCGAGTGCTACGAGTCCACCAAAGGTGAGGGATCGCTGGTCTACCAACCGCTTTCAACCGGTATCACCTACCAGCTTATTCCCAAAGCTTCAGCCGATGGCATCCCGATTCACTCAATGGGTTACGGCCGCACCTCAGCCGCCAAAGGCTCGGTGTTTGAATGGGTTTTCAACTACCCAGTCAACTACTGGAATGGCGCATCGGTTGGTGTCAATCACTTGCTCGACCTGAATGCCAACGATATCGCGGGCAAAAAAGTCGCGCTCGTCTACCACAACTCGGCCTACGGCAAAGAGCCCATTCGAACGCTCGAAGAACTCTCAGCCAAGCACGGTTTTGACCTCACATTGATCCCAGTCGATCACCCAGGACAAGAGCAGAAATCACAGTGGTTGCAAATCCGCCGCGAGCGTCCTGACTACGTCTTGATGTGGGGCTGGGGCGTGATGAACCAGGTTGCAATTCAAGAAGCCGCCAACATCCGCTTCCCAATGGAAAACTTCATCGGCATCTGGTGGTCGGGTTCAGAAAATGACGTGATCCCAGCCGGCGATGGCGCCAACGGCTACAAAGCACTGACCTTCCACAACGCAGGCTCTGGCGCACCGGTATTCGGCGACATCCAAAAGTACGTTGTCGATGCGGGCAAAGCGGCTGGCACTGGCGACCAAGTGGGCTCAGTGCTCTACAACCGTGGCATGTACGCCGCCATGCTCGCGGTCGAGGCCGCACGCACAGCGCAAGAAATCCACGGCACCGGTGACATAACACCTGCGATGATGCGCGACGGCATGGAAGCACTCGAGATCAGCTCAGAGAAAATGGAAGCGCTCGGTCTGCCGGACTTTGGCCCAGCCTTCACAGTGAGCTGTGAGAACCACGGTGGCCCTGGGCTCGGTGCGGTGCAACAGTGGGATGCCGCGGCACAGAGCTGGAACATGATCACGGACTTCGGTCCCTCTGACATGGACGTGATCGGCGCCCTGATTGATGAAGACGCCTCAGCCTACGCGGCAGAAAGCGGTATTACGCCACGTAGCTGCAGCTAGTTCCAACGCAGCAAACCCCCGGCGCGCCTTGGCGCGCCGGGCAATTGATAACTCTATCAAGGTAGTGTGCATGCACGCGGCTGAATCCCAAGACCCCGTTGAGACATTGCTCTCGGTCAACAACATCGAAGTGATTTACAACCATGTCATTCTGGTGTTGAAAGGCGTGAGCTTGAGCGTGCCCAAAGGCGGCATCACAGCGCTGCTAGGCGGCAACGGCGCGGGCAAGACCACCACACTCAAAGCCATCTCGACACTGCTGCAATCTGAGCGCGGGGAAGTGACCAAAGGCAGTATCGAGTACCGCGGAACGTCAATTGACGGTCTCAATCCTGCCGAACTCGTGCGACGCGGCGTGATTCAAGTGATGGAAGGTCGGCACTGCTTTGAACACCTGACCGTCGAAGAAAATTTGTTGACCGGTGCTTACACGCGCAGAGACGGCAAAGCCTCAATAAATCAGAGCCTCGACTTGGTCTACACCTACTTCCCGCGCCTCAAGGAGCGGCGGAAGTCGCAAGCGGGATACACCTCAGGCGGTGAGCAACAGATGTGCGCTATCGGCCGCGCGCTGATGTCCAGTCCTGAAACTGTTTTACTCGACGAGCCATCAATGGGTCTCGCGCCGCAGCTGGTCGAGGAAATATTCAATATCGTCAAAGACCTCAACGAGCGCGAGGGCGTCTCGTTTTTGCTCGCAGAACAAAACACCAACGTCGCGCTGCGATTCGCACACTACGGCTACATCCTCGAATCTGGACGCGTGGTGATGGACGGCCCAGCCGCCCAATTGCGCGAAAATCCTGATGTCAAAGAGTTCTATCTCGGCATGTCTGAAGGTGGCCGCAAATCATTTCGCGATGTGCGCAGCTACCGCCGCCGCAAGCGCTGGTTGAGTTGAGTATGCATTACGACACCCTCGAAATCCGCAGCGCTGATGAACGCGCAGCGGCTCAGTTGTCGGCGTTGGCCGAGCAGCTCGCTCGCGCAAAGACCACACGCGGTGCAGCCGTGCAACTCGACGGCATCGACCCTGAGCAAATCGTGGATCGGGCGGCACTCACCACTGTGCCAGTCTTGCGCAAATCTGCCTTGGTTGCGGCGCAGGCTTTGAACCCACCGTTCGGTGACTTCACCGCGCGCAGCGCCAAACAATTTAGTCAATTGTTCCAGAGCCCGGGCCCGATTTACGAGCCGGGAATGCACAGCCACGACTGGTGGCGGCTCGCGCGTTTCTTGGTGGCAAGCGGCATAAAACAGGGTGACATCGTCCAGAATTGCTTTTCCTACCACCTGACCCCAGCGGGCTCGATGTTCGAGAACGCCGCGCGCGCTGTGGATGCCGCCGTGGTGCCAGCGGGAGTCGGACAGACTGAATTGCAAGTCCAAGCCGCCTCGCACTTCGGCGTCACCGCCTACGCTGGCACACCGGATTACCTCAAAGTCTTGCTCGACGCAGCAGACGCAAGCGGCCATGACTTGAGCCGTATCAAACGTGCAGTCGTTGGCGGCGGTGCTCTGTTCCCGAGCTTGCGTGACGCCTACCAGCAACGCGGCATCACCTGCAGGCAGTGCTATGCCACAGCTGACCTTGGCAACATTGCCTACGAGACCGACGCCCTCGAAGGAATGGTGGTTGACGAGGGCGTGATTGTGGAGATTGTCACCCCGGGTACTGGCGACCCGGTCAGTGACGGTGACGTTGGTGAGGTGGTTGTGACCACTCTCAACGCCGACTACCCCTTAATTCGTTTTGCCACTGGGGATTTGTCCGCCGTGCTCCCAGGGATGAGCCCCTGCGGCCGCACCAACATGTGCATCGCGGGTTGGATGGGCCGCGCTGATCAAACCACGAAGATCAAAGGCATGTTCGTGCGCCCAGAACAGGTGGCAAGTTTGGTCGCTGCCTGTGACGGTGTCACCAAGGCCCGCGTCTCCGTCAACCGCGTCGCTGACCAAGATGCGATGTCGGTGCAATTTGAAGGTGAAGCAAATGATCTCGCTGCACTTGGCACGGCGGTGAAAGCCCACCTGAAATTGACCGCTGATGTCAGTGTCTGCGCGGTTGGAACCTTGCCCAACGACGGCAAGGTGATTGACGATCAGCGCGACTACAGCAACTGAACGCTGCGTTGCAAGTGACAATCCCTCATTAACCGCGGCATGCTCGCCGCCCTCACCTGCAGCATATTGCCGGTCGAATACTGGCGGATCCTTCCGCTACTATGGGGGTTAACTGATCCAGGTTAGAACATGACAACTGATCACTCAACCAGCGAACTCGCCT
>CALAMQ010000037.1 GCA_937925815.1 uncultured Granulosicoccaceae bacterium
ACCCCGATTTTTCTTTCGGTAATGCATCAAATGATGGCATCAGCCCAATATATTTCTCCCAGCCTGGCCAATCGCTTGTCTTAACACTAAACCCATCTAGTTTTTCAGACTCCCATCTCGCAAGCTCCGCACGCTCCGAATCGGGCATGGCAGCTAGCGCCCCCATCATAGCGCGTATGTACGCATATATTTCAGTCGCTCGATCGTTCATAATTCAAATTAACAGCCAACATAAACGGAAAAACCGTTTATGCAAATTTAGTCAGAATTCCGATATGCCAAAATGCATGCGCACGCAATCGACATATATCTCATGCTATCAGGGACTTACGCGCAATCGGGATTGCTCCGCGTTTCATAGCGGATTTTCCAACGCTGGTCCGTACGGAGTGATACTCAGAAATGCGCAATAAGCATAACAACAAATGAATGACTCGAAGAGCAATCAGATATTTTAATGCTGCTCACTGATCAATTTGAGCTATCGCGATCGAGAGACGCTGACCTTTCGTGGTGTTGAATCACCTGCCAGCATGAAGACTTTAAATTGAGAGTCAATACCGCCCGCAACGGTATTGACTGCTCACTCTCTATCCATGGCTCAACGCCATGGTTCAATCTTCAGATGAAAGCGGCTTCGCTTTGCGGGGGGCGTTTGTCTTGCGCGAGTTTGTGTTGATCAATATGTGATTCACGCGCCGAGCACAAAGACATACCCTCTTTGGTCTCATCGAGAAGACGCAACGGCGGGTGCTACGGCATGTGGGTACTAACGGGCAAAGCGTGAAGCGCCTAGGAGGTCTGCTGGGTCAAGCTGAACCAGTTGCCTGAATTGTCCGTGCCCATCGCTTCAATGCCGTAGAACTGTTCGGTGGGTGGCTGCATGAACTCAACGCCTTTGGCGACCAGCTCGTCATACGTTTTTTGGCAGTCTTGGGTCTCAAAGACGCCAACCCCGAACGCGCCGTCCTCAATCAGTCCCCGGATCTTCTCCGCTGCGTCTTTGCTGAACATGGGGCCTTCTTTGGGTTCGGCCAGTACCAGCTCGAGCGCCGGTGCGGAGGGCACGCGCACTGTGAGCCAGCGAAATCCCCCTTCTACGGTGACATCCATTCCCACCTCAAAGCCCATCTTGTTCTGGTAGAAATCGAGCGCTTCGTCTTGATTGAGAACGTATACCGTGACGTGTGCGATGCCTGTGATCATGTTTGTGCTCCTGTGGTCGACTGGGCGCTCACTCTATCGAACTGGCGAGGCCGTGATTTCTCCGATCTTGCTCAATTGGGTGCTTTGCCCAAAAAGTGAAAGGCGTAGCACGCGGGAATGGCCTGAACCGGAAACCGAAAATGCTCTGCTGACATTGCCCAGAGCCTGCGCCGGTAGGCCGTTGGCGCCATGCCCACACGCTTTGAGAACAGCGAGGAGAAACTGCCTAGACTGGTGTAACCCACGCGCTCACAAATGTCAGAGACGCTGGCGCTCTCTGTCACCAGCATGGCTTTTGCCTGCTCCACCCTGAGCCGGATCAAAAATTCATTGGGTGTCTCGCCGTACACGTCACTGAACAGACGCAAAAAATGACTCGGCGACATGCTCGACTGCGCCGCCACGCGTGACAAGCTGACCGCTTCAAAACGGTTGTCCGCAATAAACGCCCTGCCAACACTCAGCCTTCTCAAGCGACTGCTCATACCCAAACCACTCACTCTCTGCCATTGCCCCTAAGCGGCATCTCTCTCAAACAACACCAAGTACCCGCCACCCCAGGTCCAAAGACCAAGCGTGAGCACCAACACCAACAGCTGCATCACCCAGACAAACAAATTGGTCGTGGAATGTGGCTCGATGTGGATTGCGCTCCAACCTTCGCTGTTGCCTTTATCAATGGCCTCTTCAAGGGCGCGCCTGGGGTTGGTTGTCAATGCGCCAATCAGCCCGCCCATCAGTGAAATTCGTATGATCCTGTTCTTTTTCACGTGCTATTCCGTCAGTTATTCACTCTAAAACGCGGCAGCACTCTCGCGCTCCACCAATCACTTCAATTGCTCTCAACACAACATCATCAGAACCCAGCGACAACTGGTTCAGCAGACTATTGCGGCATTCACCGGTGTTGATCAATCAACAGCGTATTGCCGTCGGGGTCGACAACCGAGAAACTGCCCGGGCCTGACTCCCCCTCTATCAAACTGTGCGCTACGGTCACGCCCTGAGACTCAAGGTGCTTTTGCAGCTCGCGAACGTCGTCAAAAGACGCCAACGGAGACGCATTTTGATCCCACCCTGGATTGAAGGTCAGCATGGTGTGCTCAAACATGCCTTGAAAGAGCCCGATGAGCGCGTCACCGTTCTTCATGATCAGGTAATTGTGTGCCTCATCCCCGCCAAAGGCCGAAAAACCAAGCTTTTCGTAGAAGGCTTTAGACGCTTGTAGATCACTTACATTCAAGCTAACTGAAAACGCACCGAGTTTCATAACAACACCCGTTTGTTTTTAAAAATAGACAGATCATTGACCGTAGATGCAACCGGCCAGCGTGCGAAGAAAACCGCACCAGCCGCGCATCCGTCCCGGCATCACCTCAGACAACAATACAAACGTGACAACGCGCATTGCAAGCAGTCTTTGGCAGTTGACGTGTCTTGTGCTCGCAAATTCACCGAATTTGGTCGTTCATGCCAGCATCCAATCTGCGACTCAACAGACCCATTTTCTGAGCCACCTGTTTAATTGCCTGATTGATTCTACGCCCAATCTCTTCGCTCTCCAGCAACAAGTGCTCAGCGTCCTCAACAAAGTGATGCTGGCGCTCATACTGGGTGCCTCCCACTGGACACGGGACAACCGCCTCGCCGACATCGCGTTAACGCGGCATCAAACACACTGAGGCAACTGCGTTCGCGCTCGGTGACACACAGAGGACACAGGTTGCGTCATACTGATCCGGTTTTCGCAATCCCTGCCCGGCCATGCCCACACTGCGAACTGCCACCCTCACCGACGCCACCGCGATCAACGCGGTCTCGGTTCACTTGGGCTACGCACCTCTGAGCGACACGGCGGCGCGCGCGCAACTCGACGCGCTCATCACATCCAACGAGCACTCTGTCTTCGTTGCCGAGATCGAAAACACTGTCGTCGGTTGGATACACCTGTTCCGCGCCCACCGATTAGCGTCCCCCGCGTTTCACGAGATCGGGGGCCTGGTGGTCGACCCGACCCACCGCCGGCAGGGTATCGGCCAGGCGCTGGTGCGCCACGCGTGTGCCACCACACCCGGCACTGTGCGCGTGCGCTGCCGCGACGACCGCGAGGGCACGCACCGCTTCTACGAATCCCTCGGCTTCACCGCCACCAAGTCGCAACGGGTGTTCGAGCTGCCAGGGGTGTCATAGCGTCCGTTCCGCCGCACTTGATTTCACATTTGAGGCGCTAGAGTGCCACCTGCCTTTCCAACCACCTTGCAGACTCGACAACCCGTTGCCGGGTCTTTCGGGGGCGATGATGCTCACGTGTTCTTTGCTGAACAGCGATTCGAGTTCCACGCCAAACACCCGTGCGCCCGGTGTGCCGTGCATAAAAAGGCCAAGCCCGTCGGATCACCGTATTCCCTGAATCCCAGCTGGCGACCGTCACTTACGGTTAAAACACCGTCTTTCACGGGCGCTGACGTCCCCGATGCGTGCATGCGCTGCGGGATGGTATCCAGTCTGCGCACCGACCGTCTTTGATCCACCTCACTAGAACTCTGGTAGGTGGCCGGTTTCAACTATCGCGGCGCTCGCTCTGTGAAACACCCTCAGCCTCTGAGGCAAGACTCAGAGCATCGCATGCCGCCTGCTGTTTTGATCGGTGATCTCACGCACTGTTACCCTGCGAGGAGAATTTCCCCACTGAGAACAACGCAATGTCTGACCAATGGATCGAGAGTTTACTGACTGATGATGTGCAACAGGGCTATGAGCTTGCGATAAAACTCTCGCGAATGGGCGTGAAGTACACCCAGCCCTCAGATGCGGAGAGGCAGAAAATGCGCCCCGAGTACGCAGGGAACGCATCAGACCTCATTGCGTCCTCTCACGTCATCGCGACCAACTTCCAAACCGTGGCAGCGGCAAACAACTACTGGAAAAAATAGCGTCTCAGGTGTGATGACCCGCGGTTTTTTGGATGTTCTCAGCCGCGGCCATCATTCCGCGAACACACAATCAAGTTGCCAACCGATTCACCTGCCCACAAATCCCGCAACCGTACCGCTCCTTGCTCCGCTGACACATCGCCCTCTCGCCAACAGACGCGCTAAGTCGTGGTCCGCCACAAACCGCATTGCTACGGCTTGCCCCGCCATATTCTGTCTTTTGTCATGCCAACCTCAATGGCATTGACACTCACGGCTGGCGGTTCCCGTAAGTGGGGCATGAATTGACCCATCGCTTTCTGAAATTCAGCCGATTGACTGAACGCTGCGTAAGATTCAGCGCATCGCCAGTACGCCAGTACCGTCACGGCGTTTGACTCGGCATCCACGGTAAAGACCGCTTCCAGCCAATCCGGTTCATCCTTCACAAGCGGCGGGTTAGTCTTCTCAAACAGCTCAACGACACACTCAAGCTGACCCTTTTTCACTCGGGCTTTAGTCACGACAACACACGCTGCTTGATCATTCATAAGACAGTGATTCCGTTACGGCTGTCTGTTGCACTCAGCAACCCTGCAGGAGGCGCCTGGAACTGTACACGTGCGGCACAACTCTCAACCCAAACCCGCACACACTGACCCACCTGCATCCAAAGCCTGCAGTTAGGTCACAGCTGGCGCCGGTACCGCCCTAACAGGGCGTTCACGCCCAATCAGCTTTGCCTTTAACGCCAAACACGGCTTTTCAACCACAAGCCACGAAAAGCAAGCCAATAACAGGCTGACACTCAATGCCACGGCAACCCCGATCCACCCGGACAACAGCGCCGTGTGCAGCAGAAAGTTGATAACCACCATGTGGTAGATGTAGAGCCCGTAGGAGAGGTCAACACCCATTGCAAGCTTGTTCAGTTGACCTGGCTTGGTATAAGCAAATGACAGCAGCAACACCGCGAGGCCTGGTATCAGCACGGGGTTGATGTCGTTGCCAGAGTAATCAACGCCGGCATATGACGCCGCCAAGATGGTCAGCAGATACGCCGCCAGAATCACCGTAAACCGCCCCGCCACAAGGCGACGCATTACAACAAAATTCTGATTCAAGAAAATGCCAATCAGAAAAAAGTAGAAAGACGGCGCAAGCGTTGCCCCAAACAAGCGCAGGTAAGTGTGTGGAACTCCCACGTCCACCAACAAGTGGTTAGCGGCGTAAGCAATGAACGCAAAGGCGGCAATCGCAATGACAAGAAGAACATTGCTGTTGACAATACGGTTAAAAAACACAAACAAGAGTGGCAATGCAATGTAGAACTGCAATTCGATCGGAATGGTCCAAAGACTGCCGTTCAGGACACCCACACCGTAGCCCCTGAGAAAATCGGGGTTGTAATACTGGAGCATGGATGACTGCGCCAGAATCCAAGTGAAAAAATCTGCGAAAGAGGTGTCATACGAATACACCAGTGCCGACGAAAACACTGAGAAAAAAAGACAGACCCACAAGGCTGGGAAAATGCGAAGCACCCGCCCGACCGCGTACTGACTGACACTGTGGCTTCGCTGCCAAGACGCGGATATCAAAAATCCGCTTGTGATGAAAAATATCGGCACCCCTGGAAACACGTTGATCAGCTTGCCAAGCGCCGTGGTCTGGGCCACGCCAAAGTGTTCTATTGCGTGTAAAAACGCCACCTGACCGGCTGCCAGAAGCCGTATCAGGTCAAAGTTGTTCTTGCTGAAATCACTCAACGTTACTATTCCCGGGCCAACACGCTGTCAATCAAGGGGTACAAGCAACAACAATTCCCACAGACTGGTTGACCAAAAAGAATTAGACACACTTAATCAAAGGCACACGAATAATCTGGCAAAAAACCGGTGAATCCTTTCCAAATGGAAAATACACGGACAGAAAAAAAGTAGACGACACAACGCAGGCACGCTGGCCTGAATACTTTCCACACTGCCAGTAGCTGACCAATGTTTCACCACAACCAATTTATCTGGAAGTGTTTGAGTCCCTGCCCCAAAAGGCATAACGTGCTCAGTGCGGGGCACATAAATTTGGACAGGCACCGGCGGCGTGGTCACATTGTCCAACCAAAAAGAGCCGCATTACCTTGGTGACAATTGGCGCACACATAAAGGCAGGTTTGTGCGGCGACCATTCCGCACAACCGTAAAAATCAGTTTATTGTCTCTTGATTTATCAGCACTCACACGGCAAACATCACCACTGAGCACGACACCGAATTAGCACCTTGTACCCAGCGTGCCGGCAATGCCGCGACGGACCCGCTGCGGCCGTTGTCTTTGCTGGCAGAGGCCACACAATTGTGCAGCTGTCAGGCTTGATCACCGTCCCCTGCCGCGCGACCTGCCGTTGGGACACCGAGCGACCCGTATGGATGGATCCAAGCCGACATGTCAGGTTGTTTGACGCTTGCCGTAGGCCGCGCGTCAGCGTAGCCTTTTGCACGTGATTTCCTTAGGCTTTTTATCAACATGCCAGCGCGCACTATGATCCACCGTCGTCGTTTTCTCGCCCTGAGCCTAGCCTCCCTCGCCTCTGGAGCAGTGTTTGCTGACCAACGCTCAGCCGCTGCAGCCGTCGAGCGGTTATTGGCGTCGGACACACCACCTGACGGCGTAATATTTGACGTGGTGTCCCGCGATCCAAAATACCTCGACACAGCGCTTGCCCGCGTCAACGAGTGGCAGCGCAAGTTGCATGCGCGGTTTCCAGATCTGGATATTGCTGTGGTCAGCCACGGTGACGAACAGCTCGCGCTCACTACCGTCAGGCAGCCACTGGAGTTCAAAGCCAACTCCCTGGCCGAGGAGCTGCTCGGCGACGATGTCGCGCTGCACGTGTGTGGCCTGCATGCGGCCTCGCGCGGTGTGTCGCCGGAGGAATACCCGGACCACATCGACGTCGCGCCAAGTGGCCCGGCCAAGATTGCCGAGTACGTGGACCGCGGGTACATCTTGATCGTGCTCTGACCCGCGCGTGCGCTCAGACACAGTGGATGCGCTGAGCGGCTTCTCGCCCGAGATCAGCGCGTGGTTTCGCTCAGAGATCGGTGAACCCACCGCTGTGCAACGCGCGGCCTGGCCCGCCATCGCCCGCGGCTCGCACGTTCTCGCAACCGCTCCCACTGGCAGCGGCAAAACCCTCACAGCCTTTCTCTGGGCGCTGAATCAGTTTGCCACTGGCCACTGGTCCACCGGGCGCACGCGTGTACTTTACGTCTCCCCGCTCAAGGCCCTAAACAACGACATCCAGCGCAACCTGCTCTCGCCGCTTGATAACCTGCGCGCGAGCGGCGCGATGCCGGCGGTACGCGTGGCCACACGCTCGGGCGACACCCCGCAGTCCGAACGCCAGCGCTTGCTTCGCCGCCCACCAGACATCTTGATCACAACCCCCGAAAGCCTGAACCTCATGCTCACGACCGCACGCGGTCGCGAGGCGCTCAGCCACGTGGAGACGCTGATCATCGACGAGGTGCACGCGCTGGCTGACAACCGCCGCGGCGTCTCGCTCGCCACCGCTGCCGAGCGCTTGGTCGAGCTCTGCGGCGAGGGCATGCAGCGCGTCGCTCTCTCGGCCACGGTCGAACCACTGGCGCGAATCGCGCAGTTTGTCGCTGGGCGTGACAGCAATACACAAGCCCGACCCATCGAAATCCTAAACCCGGCAATACACAAGCCGCTTGAGCTAACCGTGCGTTACCCAGAGGCCGCCGAGCTCGCAGCCGAGCAAGGTGAGCCAGTTTGGGATGCACTCGCCGACACCTTTCGCGAGATCACCGACGCCAACCGCAGCACGCTTTTTTTCACCAACAGCCGCAAGCTCGCCGAAAAAGTCACGCTCAAAATCAACGCAGTCAACACCCACCCCGGCCCGCTCGCGTGGGCTCACCACGGCTCGCTCTCGCGTGAGATCCGGTCAGAGGTCGAACAGCGGCTAAAAGCAGGCGAGCTGCGCGCAATTGTCGCAACCAGCTCGCTCGAGATGGGCATCGACATCGGGGAACTGGACGCCGTGGTTATGGTGCAGACACCACCCGGCATCGCCAACACCCTGCAACGGCTCGGCCGCGCTGGCCACCGGGTTGACGCCGTGAGCCGGGGCACGCTGTTCCCAGTGCACGATCACGATTTCTTAGAGGCGGCCGTGGTCACGCGGGCCACGCTCGAACGCGACCTCGAACCGCTCACCCCGATCCACTGCCCGCTCGATATGCTCGCGCAGTGCATCATCTCCTGCTGCGCGACAGAAACGCGCAGCGCCGACGACCTCTTCAATATGCTGCGGCGAGCGGACCCCTACGCTGACCTCTCGCGTGAAAATTTTGACCGCGTGCTCGAGCAGCTCGCCGGGCGCTACAGCGGCGCGCGCGTGCGCACGCTCGAACCGCGCATCGAGTACGACCGACTAACGGGCGCGATTGACGCCAAGAAAAGTGCCGTGTTTGCGTTTTACAACGCCGGTGGCTCCATCCCAGACCGGGGCTACTACCAAATCCGCCACAGCGACGGCGGCACCCAGATTGGTGAATTGGACGAAGAGTTCGTGTGGGAAGCCAAAATCGGCGATGTCTTCTCATTTGGCACACAACACTGGCAAGTCCAACGCATCACGCACAACGATGTCTTCGTCAAACCGGCGCGCCCGATCGGTATCGCACCGCCCTTCTGGCGCTCAGAGAAGGTGGACCGCAGCGCTCACCTCGCCACCCGACTCGCCGCCTTTTTATCAGCCGCCGAAGACACACTCGCGCACCAATCCACGGCCACGCTGAGCGAACGCCTTGAATCTGAGCACCACTTTGACGCGCGCAGCGCCGCCAAACTCACAACCTACCTCCAGCGCCAGCGCAGCAGCACCGGCTGCGCACTGCCCGGGCACCGGCACGTTGTGATCGAGCACGTGCAAGCAGGCCCAGACGGCTACCGCGGGCCAGACCTGCAAACGCAGTGGGTTCTGCACACCTTCTGGGGCGGGCGGGTCAACCGCCCGTTCGCGCTGGCCCTCGGTGCTGCGTGGCGCTCGGCCTTTGAAGACACCCCCGAAATCCACAGCGACAACGACGCACTCATTGTCCTGACCAAAGCGAGGCCAACACCAGAGCAGGTGATGTCACTGGTCACCGCCGCCAAGCTCGACGGTCTGCTGCGGCAGTCATTAGAGGGGTCCGGTTTTTTCGGGGCGCGTTTTCGCGAAGTCAGCGGCCGGTTTTTGCTGCTGCCGCGCCAGCGATTCAACCAGCGACTGCCGCTCTGGATGAGCCGCTTGCAAGCCAAGAAGCTGCTCAGCGCCACGCGCGACTTCGATGACTTCCCAGTCACGCTTGAAACCTGGCGCACGTGTCTGCGCGACGAGTTTGACCTCGACGCGCTACGCGAGCGGCTCACGGCAGTTGGCGACGGCAGCCTCACCTGGAGCTATGTGCAGAGCCAGACACCATCGCCCTTTGCGCGTCAGCTCAGCTACGAGCAAATCGCGCCACTGGTCTACGCCGACGACACTCCAGAGTCTGATGGCCCAAGCCAGCTCAGCACCGATTTAATACAAGCCGTAGCACAACACGCCGAACTCCGACCAGCCCTGCACGCGCAAGTGTGCGCAGAGTTCGTGGCCAAACGCCAACGCAGCCGCGAAGACTACCGCCCCGACTCCGCACCGGAGTGGCGGGCGTGGACGCTTGAACGCGTGTTGCTGCCCGAGAGCGAGTGGTGGGATGGCTGGCACGGCAGTCCGGCCAGCGCGGATACCCGTCTGGTCGAATGGACCATTGGGGACCGGCGTTGGGTCTGCCATTTAGAACACGCGCGCACGCTGCGCGAGACCGGGCTCATGGCCAACGCCGCGTGCAGCCGTGCTCGCTTGCCAAAGCTCACAGACCCACGCGACGCGCTGACGCTTGCCGTTGAGGTGTTGAGCTTCTACGGCCCACTGAGCGAGACCCACATTCTTGAACTCTTGCCCTCAGTGCCCGAGGGCCTGCTAACCGATGAGCGCTTGGTGCGCGACGTCGAGATCGAGGGTGATGGCGGCCACTATTTTGTCGAGGCGCAAAACCTTGAAATCCTGTTGCGCTGGCAACGCGCAGCCAACCGGCCCGAGTTTGAGGCATTGCCCTCGACGCAACTGCCGGCCTTTCTCGCGCGGTGGCAAGCATTTGACAAGCCCGCCACCACCGACAATCTCATAGACGCGCTCGAACGGCTGCGCGGTTACCGTGCGCCGGTTGACGTGCTGCTAAGTGATTGCCTCGATGCGCGCTTGCGCGACCTGCCAGCGCACTTGTTGGACGCGACCCTCGCCGACACCGGCATGCAATGGCAGGGACACGCAAAGCAGCGCATCAGCCTGCAGTACCCCGAAGACACCCCACTGCTGCAGCCACATGCGTCCACCAAAGCCCCGGACTGGTTAGACGCTTTCGCGGACCCTGCTGCAGGCTACAGCTTTAATCATATCCGTGATCAAATCCGCATCAATGGCAGCGACCAAGACACGCAGAGCATCAACGCTGCGTGGTGGCAGGCAGTCTGGCAGGGGCTCTTGGTCGCAGACAGTCTCGCGCCCTTGCGCCGGGGAATCCAAAACCAATTTCAACTTGGTGCAGCACAAACAGCCACCGGCCGCGTGACACACAGTCGGCGCGGTGCCCGCACTCAGGCCCGAGCGGCCAGCGCCGGGTGGCCAGGACTCTGGCGCCGCACTGTCGCCGCTTCGCCCACAGACGACCCGCTGGCGCAGCTCGACTTGGCGCGCGACCGCGTTCACCTGCTGCTCGAACGCTATGGCATGATCAACCGCGACCTCGCCGCCCGCGAGGCGGAGAGCGGCAATCACCCGCTCGCCTGGCGACACCTCTTTCAGGCGCTTCGAGTGATGGAGCTCTCAGGCGAAGTGGTTCAAGGGCATTTTTTCAATGATCTCAGCGGGCCACAATTTGCAAGCCCGCAAGCGCTCAATCACCTGCGCCAACGCGCCGCAGCACCCTCTGTTTTTTGGTGCAACGCACTCGACCCGGTGAGCCCATGCGGACTGGGTCTCGAATGGCCCGAGCTGCCACACCGGCGCGCAAACAATCTGCTGGCCTTCAAAGACGGTGCGCTCGCGCTTGTGGTCACTAGTGGCGGCAAAGCCTTGCAGGTGTTTGTCGAGCCCGACGACGACGCACTGCCCAAGCTCTTGGCACCGCTTGCGCACCTTGCCAAGCGCGGACGCATTGCACTCAACACCGTCAACGGCGAACCGGCCATTCACAGCCCGTGGCTCGCCCCCATAGAGCGCACACTGCGGTGCCACCGCGACCACAAAGCAGTGTACATCGAGACGGTTGCCGGAGCCTGACCAGCCGCTAAGGGAGAACTTAGCGCTTTGATCCGGCAACCTCACCCCGCCCAGTCACAGGACGCGAACGGGCAGTCACAGTATCAACTGCGGCCCCCTCGGGGGTGTTGATGTGCAGCAGGCTGTCACCGGACTCGCGGTTGAGCACCACATCCACGAGTAAGGTTGTGTTTGGCCGAAACAACAGGTGCGTGGCCGACGGCTTGTGCACGGTGCTGTCGTGCACCACGAAATGCATTTTTTGATAGTGCACTGTTGGCAGCGGGCCGGGTGCTGTGACGTCAAACACCAATTTTGCTTTTTTGTCGCGCAGTGCTTTGTCGAACGCAACGATCTCACGGCAGTTAATCATCATCACGCGGCACGCGCTGTCTTTGCTGTGGGTGTAGAAGCCTGCATCAAAGACCTTGTCAAACAATGCCGTCAGCTTGTGATCGAGTTTGTTCTTTGCATCGAGAACGTGGAAGTCGATGAAAAAATCCGACACCTGCGCGTCAACGTCATCGCGCACGCGGAAAAAGAATTGCTGGTATTGGTCCGCACGAGACTTGCTCATGGCGCGGTAGTTCTTGATGCTCACCGCCTGAAAACGCGACACCATCTGCTCGTAGTCTGCGAAAGTCTCCACTTTCAGGGCTTCGAGCGCCAAAGTGCCAGGCCCGATTGGGGCACGGAATTTCTTGAGCTTCGGGTTGACGATGCTGCCGTGGTTGAAGCCTTCAAACACCGCGAAGGGAATCTCATCAAATTTATCGGTGGTGCCAGGGTTTTCGTGATCCCAGACCACGCGCGGCTTGTCACTGCCCGCCTCCTCGGGTTTAAAGTCAATTGTGACAAAGCGCGTATTGAGTGACGTGCCGCAAATTCTCACCGTGCCGTCAGTGCCGGCTTTATTGCGCTTTTTGATCAACTTGCCTTGAATGCCGCCGTAACCGCGAGACGCTGACAGCACAAAGGGATAGCAACGTGCGCGCTCAGGCACCGATGCCCGTCTGTCAAAGTAACTGCCATTACTGCCGTGCAAATCAAAAGTCGACAACCACCACTGAAAGGGGCTCGCGGGCTCGAGCCCGCGCAACACACGTTTGCCGGATTCGAGAAAGTCCTCGGGGTGGCTGTTGCTGTTGAAAAAGGTCGAGCGCACCTTGCCGAGAAAAGACTGCCCCATACTCGCGAGGTCAGAGCCAAAGTTGGCTGGCGCAAACATCAAAAACCGGTGCACAGGGCAATCTATGACCTTGCGTTTATTGCGTCCATTGCGACGGAAAATGCGCTCGCGCCGCAATGCCAGCCAGGCTCGAACCACCAGCGCACCCGTGCTGTGGCAAGCGACATCAATGCGCTCCGAGCCAAACAGCTTTTGGTAATCCGCTTCGAGCTTGTCGGCAAAGTCGAGAAAGGTCGCGTCGTCGTCCATGCTGCTGTAGTCGAGCAAAAAGACGTCTTCTTCGGCGTAGACACCCTCGCCCACAAAAAAAGACTTCAGCCCTTCAAAGCTGGTTGAGCCGTCTGAGTAACCGTGCACAATCAACATTTTGGTGGCCATATGATTCCCTCCTGTACCTCTCCATTGACGCCCGCACTGCGCGCAGTACGGGATACAAAAAACCACAACATGCTTTAGGTTGGGTCTGCTGACAGCACCGGTGTGTAATCTGCGAGGGCGTCCTCACGAAAGGGATACGTTGCGCGTGCGTGGGCAATGGCATCGCGCGACAGCGTCACAACACGCAGAGACTCAGTCTCATCGAAACGCAGCATCTCGCGCTCATCATCAACCCACGGTGGGCACACCATTGAGCCGCCCCAACCACAGCCAGCGCGGTTGATACTCAGCCAATACACCTGATTCTCGAGTGCGCGCGCGGTGACAAAGGCCGGCCAGCTCGGCCAGCTGCCGTCGCGCGTGAACGCAACCGGGTGCAAGACCACGTCCAATTGGTGGCGCTGAACCAACCCGTGGATGTAAGTTGGAAAGCGCATGTCATAGCAAATCACAACCCCGACCCTGAACCCGTCCGCCTCAAACACTAAGCTGTGTTCACCGCGGTCAAACCACCGCTTCTCGGCTGACGCGCCAAATTGCGCGACGTGTACTTTGTCGTAGTGACCGATGAGCGCACCTTGCGCATTGAGTGCAACCTGGCTGATGGTGTAACGGCCCGACGCACTGATGCGCGGCATCCCAAACACCACTGTCACGCCCACATCCTGCGCGAGCTCCGCCATCGCCGACACCGACTCGCCATCGAGCGGCTCTGCAAGCTCGTCAAGGCTCGAAAAAGCACGCTCAGAATACTCAATGGTTGAGAGTTCAGGCAGCACCACCATGCGGACATTTGGTGTGGTGGCGCAGGCTTCACGGATGGACGTAATCATCCTTTCACGGTGAGCCTTCAACGCACTCGCCGTGTGCACGCCATCAACGCGGCACTGATACAGCAGGCACTTCACGCGCCCCACCCGCTTTCAACTTCTCGGCACCGAGACGCCACACACTGGCGTCTAAGCCGAAGCATGGCCACCCATAGCGTCAAAAACACCGTCTTCGTCAGCGCGCCCCACCCACACATTGCGCGGGTCGCGCGGATCGAGTGCCGCATCTGAGTCAACACTGTCACCGCAGATCAGCAGTTGCTCGATCTGCGGTTCAGCGTGCTCAGTTAGGACTTGCCGTTGGCGCGTTAAGGTCGCGACGAATACACCCTCGCGTGAGCGCGCGCAGGAGGCAAGCCCGTAGTCAGCCACTTCCGCGGCACGCGCGAAGTCACCGCGCGCGGCGTAGACAATCACCATCGAGGCCGCGATAAAACTCTGACCAAGGCCACCGAGGCGACTTTCATAATATTGAAAGCACTTGTCAGCGGCGTCGAAGCCCTCTTCTCCCCGCCCCAACAAAACGGTTGCAACACCGTGGAACATGGCCCCGAGCATTTTATAGAACGCGAGCTGATACGCATTTGCCACGCGCACCTGCTTGGCGTTGGCTTCGACCGCAGCCGGCCCGACGCCGCGCATGACCTGAAGCACCGCGGCGGTGTTGGCGATGAGCATGCGGTTAAAGGGGTGGTCGAGTTCACGGGTCAGCTCACGCATGCGCGCGAGCATGTCGAGCGTGTCGTTCTTGCCAAGCAGCCAAGATGACCACACCACCACCATGTAGGCCTGCACACCTGCGTCCCAACCGTGTTCAACCACACCGCGGGGGTCACTGCCGGGCGTGTAGAGCTCAATGGTGTCATGCGCGGTTTGGTGGGCCTCGTTGAGCCTGCCAAGCCAAAACAGTGAGTTGCTGATCGCGGCCAATGCTCGGGTGCGCACGACTTCATCGCCAGCGGCCTCGGCCAATGCCAATGACTCAGTCGCAGCGGCGAGGCTCGCGGGGTAGTTGCTGCGACTGATGTGCATCATCCAGAGGTTCAACAATATCTGGGCGAGCTCGCGCTGCCGACCGAGGGTACGGCACAGTGCCTCTGCGGCCCGTACTTCAGATTCCACCGCCGGAGACGCGAACTCGGCGCGTGCGCAATAGACCACGCATTGGGTCATGCAATGTGCAAGTTTGAGCTCGTCCCGCTGTTGACCATCTTCAAGGCGGCCAATCAATCGGTCAATGAGATCGAGGTTGCTGCCGGCCTCGGCGTAGGCCGCAATCGAGAGCGAGGACTCGGCTGCACGCTGTAAATGTTCAATGGCGGTGATGATGTCCGCTGAGTCCGCCGAGCGGTCAGCCACGGCGTTGACCCAATGGTGCGCCAAGCGGTTGCTCAGGTGGCGGTCTAACTCATGGTTCTTGTGCCACTCTTGCAAATAAACAGCAGTGCGCCGGTGTATTTGCGCCCGGCTCTTGCGCAGCAAGGAGTCGTGCGCCACCTCTTGCATGAGCGTGTGGGAGAACCGCAATCCGTTGGTGGCCTCGGCAAAAACATCCGCGCGCTGCAATGCGCTCAGTCGGGTATCAAACGGCGCATCCGAGTAGAGCGATACCGCGTGCAAATCATCCCGTACAAACTCCTGACCCAGCACCGCCGCCTCTTGGGCGACACGCTTGGCATCTTGGACCCGCTCAAGCTGGTTGAGCAACAAGCTGTGCAAACTCGTTGGCAAACCCGAACCCGCCACCTCGCGTTGTTTGGCAAGCTCCGAGACAAACATCGGCAAACCCGACGCCCGGTCAAAGATGTCGTCACAGGCGGCCTCGCTGAGCTCCGCTCCCACCGCATCACACACGATGCGCCGGCCGGACGCACGGTCTATTGGACCAAGCGCGATGACGGTCTCATTGGGCTGCGCCACGTCTTGATCTGTCGGGCGCGAAGTCGAGACCACGAGTAAAGTTGAATCAGTATCGGTCCGCATCAGCAGGTCTAAGACATCGCGGGTGGAGGCGTCAGCCCACTGCCGGTTTTCGAGTACCACCACCCCGGAGCGCGCGGACAACACCTGACACACTGAATGAAGCATCGCGTGGCGCAACGTGGCGGCGTCGGCTGCCGTGTCCTCGTCATCGAGACCGAGCAACCCCGCGAGCCCAGGCAACAGCTCCGCGGGCAAGGCCTGGGATTCAAGGAACTGCGAGAGTGTTGCGCGCCAGCGCCCGCGCGGCTGGCCGAGCAAACCTGCATGCTGCTCAAGCCACGCGGACAACGGCCAAAACGGGGTGTTGATGTAGTGTTCGCTGCAATAGAGCTCGACTACCGGCACTGCTTGAGACGCGAGAAATGCGCCGAGTAAATGGGACTTACCCGAGCCCGCCGGACCCACAACGCAGGCACTTCGAACGCCACCACCGGACACCGATTCAAGCAGTTGATCAAGCTGTATCAGCTCTGTGTCACGGCCGCGAATGGGCACATGAGCTGCGTGACCGCCGGCGCGCAGCAGGTTTGTCACTTGTTGCTGCACGGCAAAGAGCGGCACAGGCTTGGACACGCCTTTGAGCACTGACTCGCCGCGCTCAGTCAGCGCAAAGCGGCCTTGCGTGAGCTTGCGCGTGTCGTCACTGATCAGCACTTCGTCGGGATCGGCGACCGCTTGGATGCGCGCGGCGATGTTGGGCGCCTGCCCGAGCGCCAACCGTTCTGTGCGCGCGCCAGAGCCCATGTCACCGATCACAACCAGACCGGAGTGCACCCCAACCCGCACCGCCAGCGACACGCCCCACGTGCCTTGTAATTCATCGCCTAGCCCCGCGATGGCCTCACGTATTGACAGTGCGCAGCGCACCGCCTGCTCGGCGGCGTCATCGGTTGCCACCGGGTACCCGAAGTACACCAAGATGCCGTCGCCGAGGTACTGCGCGGTGTACCCTCCGAACCGCTCGATCTCCTGCCCGCAGGCGGTCTGATAGAGCTGAATCAGCTCGTGGGTTTCCTCGGGGTCGAGGCGAGACGCGAGTTCAGTGCTGCCGACCAAATCGCAAAACAACACCGTGAGCATCCGCCGCTCTTCGGGTTTGGGAGTCTCGCGCGGCGGCGGTGCCGGGGATGGCACCTGCGCGTGCCCACATCCACGACAAAATTTATCAGCCAACTCGACCGATTCACCACATTGAACACAAAAAGGCATACCGCAATCCTAGGTTGGCCCCTGTGTCGACGTGATCAACCGCATACCGGGAACACGCCTGCGAAACATCACCGCTGTGCGTCACCACAAGGACCCCGACACAATACCAGTCCCACCTAACTTGCAGCACCTCTTTTGTGAAATGTCAGATACGCTTCTGACCCATTCGGGGCAATTTGCACAATGTCGGTGCGTGCGCTTGACAGCCTACTCCACGCTGCGCAAAGTGCGCACGCACCCACACGCCACCGCGCGCGCGAAGAGCACAGACCATGTCCAACACCTATGACAGCGGCCGCCTAAATTTGCCATTCGTCGGCATATGCACCTTTGGCAAGTACCCCTATGTGCAAGATTGGGACACCATAGACGCGGACGTGGCAGTGTTAGGCGCGCCATACGATTTTGGCTGCCAATACCGCAGCGGCGCGCGTTTTGGGCCGCGTTCAATCCGCGAGGCGTCGACCTTATTCAGTTTCGGCCACGCCGGCGCATACGACTTTGAGGACGACATCACCTACCTGCCCGCCGAGACCACGCGCATAGTCGACCTCGGCGACGCCGACATCATCCACACCGACACCGAGAACAGCCACCGCAACATTGAGTACGGTGTGCGCAAAATCCTCAAAGCCGGCGCCGTGCCGGTGGTGCTCGGAGGCGACCACTCGGTCAACATCCCCGCGATCAACGCCTTTGACGACCAAGAACCCATTCACCTGGTGCAGATCGACGCCCACCTCGATTTTGTCGATGAGCGCCACGGCGTGCGCTACGGCCACGGCAACCCAATGCGCCGCGCTGCAGACAAAAAATACGTAACGGGTTTGTCGCAGATTGGTATCCGCAATGTGTCCTCCACGGCGCGCGAGGGCTACGAGTACGCGCGCAGCGTGGGCTCGGATATTTTGTCCGTGCGGCAAGTGCGCAAGCTTGGCATTGAAGCTACCCTAGAGCGCATTCCAGCCGGTGCGCGCTATTACGTCACCATCGACATCGACGGTTTTGACCCGAGCATTGCACCCGGCACTGGCACTCCCAGCCACGGCGGCTTCCTCTACTACGAGGGCCTGGAACTGCTGGACGGATTGTGCAAGCGCGGCACAATAGTGGGCATTGATCTTGTGGAAGTGGCGCCGGACTACGATCACGCCGGCTCAACCTCCACCCTCGCCGCTCAATTGCTGCTCAATCTCATCGGGCGCATGTTGCACCACCGCTGATGTCAGCGAAAAAAACCGCCGTCAAAACTCGTCTTCTTCATACACCACGAGTGTGCCGGCGAGCTTGTCGTGCAGGCCTTGCTTGCGCTTATCAAACGCGATCCAAAAAATGCCGAGAAAGAGCGGCAAGCTTGCGAGAAAGTAGCCAACGTACCGCACTAAGCACTGGCCAACGCCGAGTCGACCACCTGTCTTGGCGTCAACGATGCGCGTTCCCGTGAGCATTTTGCCCGGCGTTGCCGACTTGTATATCCAAAAGAGCACGACAGCGACAATAGGGAAGATATAGCTCAGGAGCAAATCCAAGGCGCCGTGGAGCAGCTTATCACTGGTCCAATAATCACCGCCGTAGACAAAGAACAATATCGGCAACGTCAGCACCAACAAAATGATCGTGTCGACTATCGCTGCGCCCAGACGAATCCAAAAACCGGCGTAACGCGGCTCACCCATATCTCCACCCTCAAGCTGTGTCACAAACACAAAATCCTAACACGCGACACATGCCCGCGACCCCGTCATCCACCAAGCGAGACTCAACTTAATCCCAGTTGCAGTGACCGCCCGAGCGATCACAACAACTTTGCTATCTCGCGGGCGACAGCGAGCACTGCCCGCGATCGGGGTTCGGCTCGACCGACACTTTGACGATTTTCTCTAGGTCGTCCGCGCCGCCAACGTACTCACCGTCCACCCAGATTTGCGGCACGGTGATCGGTGTCTTAGGCCCGACAATGGGTTTCACCCGACCGATCATTTCATAGAGTGAACGCGGGTCGCGCACCACATCGTGGTATTCGTACTCAATGCCCGCCATCTCGAGATAGCCCTTGGCGCGCACACAGTGCGGGCACGACGCCTTGCCAAACACATGCGTGCCAACCCGCTCGGTGCGCTGTACGTGGGCGGCGATTATCGCCTCGGTCAACAGACCACGGTTGAGCGCGTGCCCCTGGCTCACGAGTTTGCCTTCAACCAATACAATCGGCGCGTGCCAGCCGCCGACTGACAGCGGCTTCCACCAATGAGACAACCAATCAAGGGTCTCAAGCTCAACCGGAACACCGGCGAGCTCGGTGGCAAAGGTGTCTTCAATCACGTCCACTGTCAGCGAGCACTCGCCACACGGAATATTGACTTTAAAGGGACCAAAGCTGCCGGCCCAGCGGTACAGCGTGACTTTAACTGGCGTGTCTTTGTCCGCCATGGCAAACCTCATCATTATTGGTTGGGAGTCAGACAGCCTCAGGCGGCTGGGTTCCTTGCGGACATTGCGTATAACGCCGCTTTGCGGCTACACACAGCGTCCGTCTACGGGTGCTCCGTTGCTTGCGACTCTGAGACCGGCCACGCAGCCTGACGAGCTAGACGCCGATCCATCACAAAGACCTATTTGCGAGCACATGTTTCACCCGAGCGGATAACTAATTTGAGCTATTTATTTTCCGCTTGACGCAACGCTATCACATACACCCTCACGCGTTGCCACGCCGTCCTGTATGGCCTGGGTGAGACACCCACGCACCCATTTGCACAGGGAGACACAGGTGATTCTCTCATCAAAAGCTCACACCCAAACCACAATGTCATTATCCAGTCCTGTCAGCCGCCGCAGTAAAATGTGGCTCACCGGGCTCTTGCTCACACTGGCGTTGAGCGGCTGCTCCACGGTCACCATCAAACCTAATCGGGGGCCGATGATTGAGTCTCCTCCCACTTACGAAAAACGACACCACTTCTATGTTTTCGGCTTAGTAGGTGAACGGCGTGTCAATCTTGATCAAGTCTGCCGAGGACGAGAACCGCTGAAAATGCAACGGCAATCGACCTTTGTCGACATGGCACTGCAAACGGTCACGCTGTCACTGTACAAGCCCGTCACAGCCAAAGTGTGGTGCTGAAAATGAACATCTCAACAATCCTATCCCGCTTCGCTTTCGCTCTGACTCTCTTCTCACTGGCAGGGTGTACCACCCTGCACTTCGACCGCGGTGAGCCCCTGCGCACCCCGGCGGCCAAATCGCAAAGCAGTTGGCATCACAATGTGCTGTTTGATCTCTACGAGCTCTCCGACCCAGTCAAACCCGCCCAAGTCTGCGGCAACACAGACTGGGCATCGGTCAAAGTGGAGAACAGCCTTGTGAACAATGTTGCGTCTTCAATGACCAACCTGTTTGGCCCGATCTGGTACCCACAAACGGTAACGGTATCGTGCAGATAACGTGAGACGCCTTGTTCGGTCGTCTCGCCTAGTGTTCGTGTCGCAGCCGCGCCTACGCCGCGCGGCAAACCGTCATTATCTCGGTCATGGCTTCAGCCGCGTCACTGAGCGGCTGAAGCCAAGGCGACTGGGAAACCAGCGCATTGTTCGCTGTGCTCGCTATCACCATCTTCTTCGGTACCCGACTGATAACGGGCGGCAGCCCCCCAAAGCACAAGCCTGAATCCCGCGCCGACGGGCACGGCACGCCGCACAACACGCGGATCGTTTTTGCGCCGCGAAGACACCACCTGATGGCGCAGCTAGAAAGCCCAGGCCAGAACACCCCTCCCCCACTAACCCCTGTATCAGCGCGATAGTTGACGCGAGCACGGCCAGCCATTATGGTAAGTCATGACTTACCAATTAATATTCAGTGCACTGGCTGACCCGAGCCGCCGGCATGTATTCGAGCAACTGCGCGGCGGCAGCCGCAGCGTGGGTGAGTTGGCGCAATCGCTGCCGATCAGTCGCCCGGCCGTCTCGCAACACGTGAAGGTGCTTGCGCAGGCCGGGCTGGTCGATGTGCAGGTTCGAGGTCGGCGCAGCGAAGTCAGTGCCCGGCCCGACGGGCTCGCGGTGTTGCGCGAATACGTTGAATCCTACTGGTCTGACGTGCTCGGTGCGTTCGAGGCCGAAATCACCCGACAGAGAGACGAACGCCATGATTGAACCCGTGATCAAATCCATTGAAGTGCCCTGCAGCCAGGCGCACGCCTTCCGCGTGTTTGTCGAGAACACCGCGAGTTGGTGGCCACTGGACAAGAACAGCGTGTCGGCCATGCAAGGCCACGCCGCTCGACACGTCGAGATCGAAACCCGGGTTGGCGGTCAGGTCCTAGAGACCACCCACGACGGGCAGACCGCACAATGGGGCACGGTCACCTGCTATGAGCCATCGGGTCGGCTCACACTCGATTGGCACATCGGCCTGCCGCAAGACAAGGCCAGCACCGTGGACGTGCAGTTCGAGGTGATCAGCGAAGAGCGCACCCGCGTCACACTCACCCACAGCAACTGGGAAAGCTTCGGCGACACCGCGCGCGACATGCGCGAGGGCTACAACAGCGGCTGGGTCAGCGTGTTCGAGGCCGCCTACGGCACTGCATGTCAGGGCGAAAAAGGCTGACGAAAAATCGTCAAGTGCGCAGCGGCGCCGTCTCGTCCAGCAGCCACGTCCGAAAGGCACTGGCGGCTGGCGAAATGGCGCCGGGCTCGTTGCGCAGCAAATAGTAGTGCTGCACACCTGGCACACTCTGATTCAGGCATGGCACCAACCCCATTTGCGCTTCAAGCCGGTCGCTCGCAGGCGCTCTTGCCAAGGCCACCCCGGTCCCGGCCGACGCCAGGCTGAAGCTGAAGACGGTGGAATCGGTGTAGAGGAAACGTGTGGGCGGGACGGTGACCCCCACCCCATCGAGAAACGGCAGCCAGCCCGCCCGGTGTGTCGCCACCTCGTGAAGTGTGTGTTCTGCCAGATCAGCCGCACTCTGTATTCGTTCAGCGATCTGCGGACTGGCAACCGGATATAGACGCTCGCCAAACAGCAGGTCGGCCCGGTCTGCAAACGCCGCCGGACTGCCAAACACGATTTGCAGGCCCGGCTCGGATGCCTCCTCGTCAGCGGCGCGGTTGGTGGTGCTGAGGTGGAGCCGGATGGCCGGATGGGCCGACTCGAAGTCCGGGACGCGACCGGAGAGGTAACCGAGCGCAAAGAGCAACAGCGCCCGCACATGCAAGCTCGACTGCTGACGCGGCCCGAACAACCCGTCGGTGGCGGTCTCGAGTGACACCAGCGCGTGCTCGACCGCGGGCAGCCAGGCCCGGCCCTGGTCGCTCAACACCACCGACCGCGCGTGCCGCACGAACAGGTCCACGCCGAGGTGTGATTCAAGTGCCTTGATCTGCTGACTGACCGCCGGCGCGCTCAGGTGCAGCGCCCGACCCGCCACGACAAAGCTCTCCGCGCGCGCGGCCGCGACAAAAACGCGCAGCCAATTCAGTGAGGGAATACGATCGAGATTCATGATCCCGAGCATAAGTTTTGCCGAGCCTTTAGCACAAGCAATACAGCGCTCACCGTGCCCGGATTCCCCTACACTGCGGGCATCGAATTCGGCAGGAGACACCCCATGACGGCTCTCGCACTCGACAACGGCACCCTGTCCACCGCCCACGTGGCGCAATACTGGGACGACGGTTTTCTGTGCCCCGTCCCAGTCATGCCCGAATCAGAAGCACACGCACTGCGCGCCGAACTCGAGGCCATTGAGACCCGCTACCCGGACGGCTCCCTGCCGAGCCCGCTCGGTCAGTACCTGCGGGTCAACACCACGGTGGTGATGCCACTGGCCGCAAAGCTCGCCGCCGACCGGCGTATCCTCGATGTGGTTGAAGGCATTCTTGGTCCCAACCTGCTGGTCTGGGGCGCGGAATTCTTCGACAAGTCGGCACAGTCAGAGAAAATTGTGTCAATGCACCAAGACCTCACTTATTGGGGGCTGGGCGCCACCGGCAAGCAAGTCACGGCCTGGCTTGCACTCTCACCAGCAACACCCGATTCAGGCTGCATGGCGACGGTGCGCGGCAGCCACAAAAACGCGATTCTGCCGCACGAAGACACTTTCGCTGAGAACAACCTGCTCTCGCGCGGTCAAGAAGTGCAAGTCGAGGTTGCCGAGACTGACAAAGTCCACCTCGCGCTGCAACCGGGGCAAATGTCACTGCACCACGGCCTCGCCATTCACGGCTCCGGTCCCAACACCACAGACGACCGCAGGCTCGGTTTTGCGATCCGCTTCATCGCGCCGGATGTGGTGCAGCAAGACGCCGAGCGCGATTACGCCATGCTGGTGCGTGGCGTGGACGCCGAGGGTAACTTCATCCACTACGCACCACCGGCGGATAACTTCACACCAAGCAGCCTTGAGTTATACGCCCGCATACGCGACGATCAAGCTGCGGCGCTGACCAAAGGCGCGGCGCAAGACGTGAAAATGTACGCCAGCAGCTGAGGACACCACACGTGGAACACGTGAGCTTCACCGAGATGAAACGCGGCACCAAGGAAGACTACGACTTCCTGACCGAGCACGAGATTGCCTACACCCAAGGCACCGCAGACCGCTTGCTCAATGCCCTTGAGCACCTCGACGAAGGCTTGTCTGGTTATCAAATTACCCGCATGGGCCACTCCGTGCAGGCAGCGTCCCGCGCCTGGCGCGACGGGGCCGACACCGACTGGGTAGTCTCAACGCTGCTGCACGACATTGGCGATATCTTCGCGCCGTATAACCACGACGAATACGCCGCCACCATCCTCAAACCCTTTGTGCGAGAGCAGTGCCGCTGGGTGGTTGAGAAACACGGCGATTTCCAGATGCTCTATTACGGTCACCACGTCGGCGGCAATCAACACAAGCGCGACCAATACCGCGGCGAGCCGCACTTCGAGGCCTGTGCCGAGTTTTGCGAACGCTGGGACCAGTCGAGTTTCGATCCCGACTACGACGACCTGCCGCTCGACTTCTTCAAGCCGATGGTGCGCGAAGTCTTTGCACGCACCCCTTATGACCCCGCCGTCATCGACGCCGCACCGCAACCGCTGAGCAATCCAGCTGTCGCGGTGACGCGCAACGCGGCCTGAGAGCACGTCTGGGCATGAGAATCGAACCCATGACCGGCGCGCTTGGCGCCGACATCTACGACTGCGACCCCATCGCCGATTTCGACGCGATCCACGAGGCCTTTGTCCGCTACAGTGCGATCACGCTGCGCGGTACAAAGCTCACACCAGACCAACACCTCACCCTGGCTGAGCGCTTTGGCGACATCAACGTCAACCGCTTTTTCACCCCGCTGCCAACACACCCAGCGATTGCACTCGTGGTCAAAGAAGCCCACCAGACCCAGGCCATCGGCGAGGGCTGGCACACGGACCACTCCTACGACACCGAACCCGCACTCGGATCACTGCTGCTTGCGCGTGAAGTGCCCAACGTGGGTGGTGACACCGTATTTGTCTCCATGGCCGCGGCGTGGGAGGCGCTCGACAGCGAACTCAAATCGCATTTGCTGACACTGCATGCCTGGCACGAGACTGCCCACGTTTTTGGTCGCCGTGCGACCAAGGATGACACCCGGTTTCGTAACGCCGAGGTTGCAAACCAGCGCACGCGCCACCCCGTTGCCATACGCCACCCACTCTCGGGCCGCACCTGCCTCTATGTGAACCCCGTTTTCACAACCGCCATTGATGGCCTCCCCAAAGCGGAATCCGACGCACTTCTGGCATCGCTCTACACACACTGCACCGACCCGACCCTGCACTGCCGCGTGCGCTGGCAGCCGGGCGATCTGACCCTCTGGGACAATCGCGCCACCTGGCACAAAGCGATCAACGACTACAACGGTCAACGCCGCGAGATGCACCGGATCACAGTCACAGGCTGTGCGCTTGACGCAGCGAGCCACTGAGAACAAAGACCCTGTTCACAATCCTCTTATAACCGCGTGGTATTCTCGGCGTGTTAGCCACTTTGCGAAACCCGTCGATGACCACAGCTGAACCCAAACGCATCGCCCTGATTGCCCACGACCAGAAAAAACCCATGCTTGCAAATTGGGTGACGCAATGGGCTGACAGTCTCAAAGACCACTCGCTGTATGCAACCGAGACAACAGGCGGCGTGCTCAAAGAGAAAGTCCCTGGACTGTCGTTACACACCACGCGCAGTGGGCCGCTGGGCGGCGATCAACAAATCGGTGCGATGATCGCCGAGGAAGCGATTGACCTCCTCATTTTCTTCACAGACCCACTCTCACCGCACCCGCACGACGTCGATGTCAAAGCGTTGAGCCGTCTGGCGGTGGTCTACGACATTCCAGCGGCTTACAGCCCAGCGACCGCAGACCTGATCATGCAGGCGGGTTATCTGTAGACCTTCAGGGCCCGACACACCGTCAAGCGGAGCCGCCAGCTGGCAACGCTGGCAGCACCGTGCCCTCGCATTCACCAAAGCCCACGGTGTAACCGTCGCCTATCGCGGCGCCGCGCAAGGTGATCGAATCACCGTCTTCAAGAAAGCAGCGCTCCCCGCCCGTCACCAGTGGCAAGGGCTGCTCACCGCCCCAACACCGCTCCAGCAGGCAGCCCCGGCTCTCTGTCGTCGGGCCTGAGATAGTGCCTGATCCGAGCAAATCGCCAGGCCGCATCGGGCAACCGCTGACCGTGTGGTGGGCGAGTTGCTGCGCTGCTGAGTAATAGAGCTCTCGGGTGTTGGTTTGCGTGACTTTTGTGGCTGCGGTCTCGGCATCAGGGGTCAGTGAGGCAGACACGCTGATGTCGTAGAAGGCTTTGCCCTCGTCGCGCAAATAGGCCAACAGCTCATGGTCTCTTGCCGGTGCTGGCACGCGAAAGGGATCGAGGGCGGCGCGCGGCACAATCCACGGGCTGATGCTGGTGGCAAAGGCCTTCGCCTGGAAGGGCCCAAGCGGCTGATATTCCCAGGCTTGTATATCGCGTGCCGACCAGTCATTTAACAACACATAACCGAAAATCATGGCGTCCGCGTCCGCCGCGTTGACCGGCTGGCCGAGCGCGTTGCCGGTGCCAACGACCGCGCCGAGTTCGAGTTCAAAATCCAATCGACGGCTCGGCGTGAACACCGGCAGGTCCTCGCCGGTCGGTTTGCGTTGGCCAAGCGGCCGGCGCACCGGTGTGCCCGACACCACCACACTCGAGGCGCGGCCGTTGTAGCCGATGGGCATGTGCAGCCAATTCGGTGGCAGCGCGTTTTCGGCCCCACGAAACATCGTGCCAACGTTGGTCGCGTGGTGGCGACCGGCGTAGAAGTCGGTGAATTCAGACACCGCAAACGGCATGTGCAAGTGCACCAAATCCAACGGGTGTAACAGGCGCGATTGCAGGCTGTCGCTCTCTGCCAAGTCACGAACGCTGTCTGCCGCAAAGAGGCACTGCAACCGATCGCGCAAGTACTGCCAGACACTTGGTCCCGCAGCCATCACAGCGTTCCAACTCGGTTCTGCAAAGAGCGCAGCTGGCAGTTTGATCAACCCCGCCTCAACCGCTGTACCCACATCAAACACGGCGTCCCCAATTGCAACCCCACAGCGCGGTGCAAGATTGTCAGTGGAGAACACGCCGTAGGGCAGATTATTGACCGGGAAGGGAACATCCGGCGCGTTGGCCGCTTCAATCCAGCTCGGCATCAGGCTCATAGCGCGCCCCTCATTTCAATCCGGGTGTGCCGTCAAAGCGTTTATCAAGCCCGGCCCAGCAGTCAACGTAGTCTTGTTGCATGGGAGCTTCCTCGGCGGCAAAGCGCGTGAGCTGCTGTGGGAAGCGCGTCTCAAACATGAACGCGAGCGTGTCCTCAAGCTTGACCGGCTCCTCACTCGACGCCGTGGCCTTGTCAAAGGCCTCGCTGTCCGGCCCGTGCGGCAGCATGCAATTGTGCAAGCTGATGCCACCGGGTGCAAAACCGTGCGGCTTGGCGTCGTATTGGCCGCACACATTCCCCATCAGTTCTGACATCACATTGCGGTGATACCACGGCGGCTTGAACGTGTCTTCCTGCGGCAACCAGCGCGGCGGGAAAATCACAAAATCGATGTTCGCGGTGCCGGCCTCGCTCGTGGGCGCCGTCAACACCGTGAAAATGGACGGGTCGGGGTGGTCAAACGCAATCGCGCCCACCGGGGCAAAGGTGCGCAGGTCATATTTGTACGGCGCGTAGTTACCGTGCCACGCCACCACATCGAGCGGTGAGTGTCCGATGTCGGTGATATGAAACTCGCCACACCATTTCATCGTGACCGTGTGTGCCCGCTCGGTATCCTCAAAGCGCGCCACGGGCGTTTTAAAGTCACGCGGGTTAGCGAGGCAATTGGCGCCAATCGGCCCGCGGTCGGGTAGCGTGAAAGGTGAACCGTAGTTCTCACACACAAAGCCGCGCGCCTCGGGGTCACTCAGCGACACCTTGAAGCACACACCACGCGGGATCACCGCAATCTCCTGTGGCGCGATGTCAATGCGCCCAAACTCGGTGTCGAGCCGAAGTCGCCCCTGCTGCGGCACAATCAACAACTCGCCGTCAGCGTTGATAAAGCAGCTGTCCACCATGTCGCAGTTGGCGAGGTAGACGTGGCTTGCCATGCCAGTGTGGGTGCTGACATCCCCAGCCGAAGTCAGCGTGCGCATGCCACTGACAAAGTCCAGCGGTTCGGTGGGAAACGGCACCGGGTCCCAGCGGTATTGGCCGAGTGACACCACGTCCGCCAGCTGGTGCGGGGCGCTGCGCCAATGGGGCTGCGCTGTTTTGCGAAACCGCGTGACGTGTTTAACCGACGGACGAATGCGGTACAGCCAACTGCGTTCATTTTTTCCGCGTGGCGCGGTGAACGGTGAACCAGAGAGCTGCTCAGCGTAGAGGCCATAGTTGCAACGTTTCGGGGAATTGCGGCCGCTGGGCAGCGCGCCGGTCAAGGCTTCGGTTTCAAAGTCATTGCCAAAGCCCGGCAAATACTCCGGCGTGATGCCGTAATGGCTGTCGTGCGCTGGCTTGTCACTCATGTCATGGGTCCCATCTGCGACTTCGTTGCATTTGCAACGACATCCGGTAGACTACCCGAAAAATGGCATTCGAGCCAGATGGACACATTCGATCTCGACAGCTTCCTGCCCTACCGCTTGAGCCTGTTGGCAAACCGCGCACGCCGCGGCTTTGCCGCCCACTACGAATCCGAGTTCGGTATCGACAACGCCGAGTGGCGCGTGCTCGCCCACCTCGCCGATCAACCGGGCATCAGTGTTCGCGACATCCAGCAACGCGCTGAGCTTGAGAAATCCAAAGTCTCTCGCGCCGTGAGCCGACTCGACCACCGTGGGTTTATCACTAAAACGCCCGACCCGTCCGACAGCCGTTTGCTGTGTTTACAACTTACCGACAAAGGTCATGCACTGATGGGCAAGCTCCGCGTTGCCGCAACACAATACCAAGACCAAGCCCTCGGCCAGCTTTCAGTGACAGAGCGCCGCAGCGTGGAGCAAGGTCTACGCGCGCTATCAGTCGCCATCACCGATTCACAAGGCTGACACCGCACAGTAATTGGTAGCACGCAAGGCGGCAGCACTTTTTTACAGAGCGCAGGTTTCGGGTGGCTGCACACCACCAGAATGACGACACTGAGACCGTACCCCACCAAACGGTCTACACGATGTCTGTATTGCAACGGCTCACCATAGCCTCAGGCTGCATGAACGCGACGGACTTCATCGCGCAAGTCTCCGTTCCAGTGATCGCCGCACTGGTATTTGACGCCAGCCCCCAAACAATCGGACTGCTGGTCGCCTGTCAGTCACTCCCACACCTAGCAGGCGCACTGCCGTTTGGCGTGTTGGTAGACCGCGTATCACCGAACAAATTGCTGTGGCTTGCCGCCAGTCTCTCAGCAGTTGGCGCCTTCGCCGCCGCCCTGTCGGTGACTGCCGAGCACATGCTGCTATTCGGCGTGTCTGTGACCGTATCAGGCTTTGGCATTGTACTGTTTGTTCTGGTCTCGCTCTCGACCGTGGCCAAGCTCGTTGAACCCAATCAGCTCGCCAACGCAAACGCCAAACTGGACCTCGCGCGTACCTCGGTGGCATTCCTTGTTCCGCTGATCTTAGGGCTGTCACTCAATGCGCACACAGCGGGCGCAACGCTCTTGGTGTCGTGCTTGATCAGTCTCTACGCGATTGCCACGGTGCGTCGGCTACCGAAGTTACCGCGTTTAAAACCAACCAATGGAGTCAGCACGCTCTCGCTTAAAAACGGGTTCAAGTTGGTGACAAGCGAGCCTCTGCTGCGGGCGGTTACGTTGTGTGCAGTGAGCTGGAACGCGGCCTTCGCGGGATTGATTGTGGTATCCATCCCGATATTCGACAGTCTGTATGCTCTAGACGCCCCGTTTTTAGGCACCGCGATGGCTGTTTTCGGCGTCGGCAGTGTCGCAGGTGCTTGGACAATGCAGCACCATGCTCACCGTGTACCACCCGGCGTTGTGCTGGTGTTTGGCCCAGCGTGCTCGCTGTTAACTGTGACGGCATTGCTAACTGGCCCAACTCTGGGGGCAGCAGCTGTATTATTCGCTTTCTTTTTACTCGGCTACGGGCCAACGATGTGGCTGTCTGCGCAACACGCCATCCGCCAAGCTGTCAGTCCGCCACACCTTTTGGGTCGAGTCAACGCAGTGATACACACCGCCATGTATGGTGTGCGCCCACTGGGCGCAATCGGCTGCGGCTGGATGGCCGACACCGCAGGTGTCGTTCCAAGCTTGATTCTGGTCATTGCAGGATTCGCAGGCTCGTTGTTGACAGCAGCAGTGGGACCTATGCGACACGTTCGCCATTACGATGGTCTCTCTGGCAGTACCCGGGCCACCCGCTAGGCGTTAGGATGCACTCACCCTAATCACTTTGAGTTGATATGCGACGTCATTTATCCCTGTTGTTGGCCTTGTTGTGCGCGGGTTGCACCTCACTTCCAGACCGCGTGCAACCAGTGACTCCCTTTGAGCTCTCACGCTACCTTGGCACATGGTACGAAATCGCACGCTTAGACCACCGTTTTGAGCGTGGCTTGAGCCACGTCACGGCCAATTATCAAATGCGCAATGACGGCGGTGTGTCAGTCATGAACCGCGGTTTCGACACGGAGAAACAGCGCTGGACAACCGCCACGGGCAAGGCGTACTTCGTCGAGGAACCCAACACGGCCCACCTCAAAGTGTCTTTCTTTGGTCCCTTCTACGGCAGCTACGCGGTCTTCGGATTGGATCAAGAGAACTACCAGTACGCCTTCGTGTCGGGACCTGACACAGATTATCTGTGGCTGCTCTCCCGCACGCCGCAGGTGACAGACGACGTCAAACAGGCCTTTCGCGAGGCCGCCGCAGACAGGGGCTTTGACACTGAAGCTTTGATTGAGGTGGATCAGAGTGACCCACCTCCGTTGTGATTGGGCGGCCGAGCTGTGGCCGCCTCACCAGGGCGTTTTTAGCCCTTGAGCTGGAAGTACTTGGTGACTTTACTCAACTCGGCCGAATTCTGACCAAGCGTTTCACTCGCGGCTGCGACCTCTTCCACCAAGGCCGCATTGCGCTGCGTCACACCGTCAATTTCCGCCACCATGCCGGAGATCTCACCGATATCGTCGGCCTGCGCCTGGCTGTTGCTGGACAGATCTCGCATGACTTCACTGACCGAGCGCACCGACGCTTGCACGTCGTTCAGTGCGTTGCGAGCTGTCTCTGCCAAATCGCCACCCTTGTTGACCTTCTCAACACCGTTGTCGATCAGATCGTTGATCTCGCTCGCGGCGCTACTGCTGCGTTGCGCAAGTTGACGCACTTCCGCCGCCACCACCGCAAAGCCCTTGCCCTGCTCGCCTGCGCGCGCTGCTTCCACCGCCGCGTTAAGCGAGAGCAGATTGGTTTGAAACGCGATCTCATCGATGACCGACGTGATGGTCATGATGTTCTTGCTCGACTCACGGATTTCCTGCATCGACAAATACAACTGGCGCACCATGTCACTACAGCCCGTTGTGAGTTCAAGCGCCTGCTTTGCGAGCTGATCACCCTCAACCTGCTGGCGAGTTGAGTTGCTCACAACTTCTGAAAGCTCCTGCATTTTCTTGGTGATTTCATCAAGGCTGCTCGCTTGCTGCTGCGTGCGTTCGCTCAAATCTTGGTTGCCAGCTGCAATTTCATTGACGCCAGAATCAAGATCTTGCGAGGCCATTTGGATGTCGTGAATAACCCCCGTGAGACGGTCTTGGGTCGTGCTAAGCCCCGACAGCAGCTGGCCAATTTCGTCGTCTCCCTTGGAATCAATAGGCATTGTGAGATTGCCCTCGCCAACCCGCACCGCCGCTGAGGCCGCGTCAGATATCTTGCTCACAATTCCGCGAACCAACAAGATGGCGAGAAACAACGTTGCACAGAATGCAATAGCGCCCTCAATCACGGCCCACGTCACCGCTGACCAAGCTTGCGTTTCCTGAGCAGACGCCAGAGTGATTAAATCTTCGCCGAGCTTATCTTCAACGCGCCGAAGCTCTTCCAACTTGACAGACTGCCCAGAGAAGACCTCGACCGGGTCTCGGTTGAGCGTACTAACGTTTTGTTGCCCACGACCGACACTCAGCACCGCTTCACGAACGGCCAATGCTCGGCTGTAGCCGTCGGATGCCAGCACTTGTTCGAATAACTCGCGTTGCTCCGGCAGCGCTGCCGAGAGAAAATTCGCGGCGTTAGCGCTTTGCACAGCCGCAAGGCTCAAGATCCGCTCGAAGCGCGCCTGTGGCAGCGATTGACTTGCAAAACTGCCAGCGATTAGCGCGCGCTCAATTCCTGCGGCCTCTTTCATGTTCAATATGGCGTGGTAGCCCGACACATCTCCAGCCACCTTGCCAGAACTGGCAAGTTTCGTGGTCGCGCCGATCTCATCCAGAATGCCGGTGATCAATCCGGTGTAGAACTGCAACACGCGGCCTGCGTTAAGGGACTGCGCCGAGACCCGGCTGCGGGTATCAGGAATTTCTTCCATGCGCGAGAGCAAATCATCAACGCCAACCACGATCTCGGGCTTAGTTGTCTCTTTGAGTTCCGCGTGGGTGGCTTTGAGCTTGTTCAATGCACCGTCCGTCAGCTTGCGTTGAGCATCGAGTTCGGGACCAAATTTTCGGCCCTCGGCGTTAATGAAGCCAGCCGAATTACCGCGTTCCTTTTGCAATTCGTGGATAACACCACTGAGAGCATCAAGGTAACCTGGCAGTGTCTTTATCGCACGCGCATCTTCAACCAAATACAAGCCCGAGTCGACTTTCTGGTAGATGAAAAAAGACATAGAAGACAGAGGCAGCAGCAGTAGCAGCCCCAATTTCTTGCCAAGGCCCATTTTGTTCAAGAATCGCATTTTTTTATCGCCCCACCGTAATCCGTTATCGGTAAGCAACCCGGCCCACTGGCGGCCGGGCGCAGAACCAGACGGATTGACACCTGGCTCCACTGGCAAACATCGGCGGATCATCTACGACCTGTAGACATTGTCACGCCAGTTCGCTAAAGCTCTCTGAAATGCGGTTGTTGCAGCATACAAGCGACACAATGGCGCACACTCAACCGCAGAACCTGTCGCACAGCGGCCCAGGATCAGACGTGACGATGGCACTAGACGCACAAGACGTAGATTGGTTTGCCTTCAGACCGGCAAACCGGCATCCGCCTTGACTTGGTCGAGCACCACTTGGCTGTGCAATCGCAAAACGGCTTCGTGGCGTAGCAATTCATGCTGAAGCAGACGGTTGAGTCCCTTGAGGTCTTCACAGTACACGCGGAGCAGATAATCGGATTCGCCGGTCAACGTCCACACTGACACCACGTCGCGAAGCTGATCACAGTGGCGCAAGAAATCATCTGCGATGCTGCGGCTATGACTGGCGAGTTCCACCTGCACAAACGCCTGCACAGTGAGACCGAGGTGCGCCGGATCAAGGTTTGCGCGGTAACCGGAAATCACCCCCGCAGCTTGTAACGCTTGGCGACGACGACCGGCTTGGGAAGCCGACAAATGCAGCGCGTCACCCAACTCCTGATTAGACAGGCGCGCATCGCGCTGCAACACCGCTACCAGTCGACGGTCTGTATCGTCTAGTGCCACATCCACACCTCTGTTTTCCAATTCTGCTGCGGCGAGAGCTGATTCAATGCCGCACAGCCATTGTATGATGCCAGCCACCGCGCTACGTAACATCAGAATTCGATGACCAAGAAAGCCTGCTGCACACCGCATTCAGGGCGCAGCCAAACCGCTGACCCTGTCGCAGATGGAGCCGCTGATTTTGCCGCTAATCAGGCCACCGACGCCCCTGCAAACTCGCCACCGCCGGTCACGGTATGCGCTATTCCCGGTGGTAACGCCATAGTCGGCACCAATGCACCCATTATCCTGCTCGACGAGGAAGGCCCCAGGCGGAAAAAGAAGCTCAAACCCTTTCACATGATGCAAACCGCTGTCACCAATGGCTTATTCGCCGCCTTTGTCGATGCCACGGGATATACCACTGAAGCTGAGCGCTTCGGCTGGTCTTTTGTCTTTGAGTCGCAGGTCTCCCCACTGGTCGGTGACACCCAGGGCGCACTAGACACCACCTGGTGGCGCCGCGTCGACGGGGCAAACTGGCGCTTGGTAGGGGGACCTGGGTCCGAGGCGCAGTACCATGATGACCACCCTGTGGTGCATGTGTCTTGGCACGATGCCAATGCCTTTGCCAAATGGGCTGGCGGGCAACTGCCCACAGAAGCCCAGTGGGAGCACGCCGCGCAGGGCGGCCACGGCGACATTCCGTTCCCCTGGGGCCATCGAGAGCCCGACGACGCAATGTTCCAGCCCTGCAATATATGGCAAGGTGAATTTCCGTCGCACAATGCCGAGCTCGATGGCTTCCTCGCCACAGCACCGGCGAAGTCTTTTCAACCCAACGGATACGGGCTGTACAACATGTGTGGCAATGTCTGGGAGTGGTTGTCAGAACCGCTGGTGATGCGCTCACTCTCGAAACGCAAACAACAGGCGCAAAACAAACCCAAGGGGTCGAAGCTGCTCAAGGGCGGATCATTCCTGTGCCACAAGAGCTATTGCTTTCGCTACCGCATCGCCGCCCGCACCGGCACCACGCCCGACACCACCACCAGTCACCAGGGGTTCAGGTTGGTATTCAATGGTGTCGCCCAAGCTTGAAATCACGCGGCGCGCGGCGGCGGCGCAACAACCGACTGCACAGTGCGTCTGTTATGAGCTCGATTTCTGCGCTCGCCAGTTGTGCAGTTTGGTGTAGCTCGCGATCAACCGCTGATGCTTATCCAGCCCATCTAAACGGCTATTGGTCTCGGTCAGCCCATAGAAGCGCAGGTCCCCTTTTACCGAATCAAGCGCGGCGCTAAAGGTCTCCTCGCCGTACAACCGGCGGAAATTGTCGCAGTAGTCATCGAGCGCGAGCTCATCGTCTAAGGTGACGTGCAGAACCGCTTGCAGGGCTTGGAAAAAACGGTTTCGCTCAACCGTGTTGTCGTTGTATTGCAACAGCGCTTCAACCGGCTCGAGTGCGTGTTCGGGCTCACCCAAAGCGAGATCAATCAACAAACTGAGTTCGAGGATTGTGAGCTGGCCCCAAACCGTGTTCTCGTCAAACTCTATTCCAATCAGCGTGCGGATGTCGGTGTACCCGTCGAGACCGCTGTCATCGAGATCCGCAATCAACTCCCGCAGTGCCGCGTCGTCCAAGCGGTGCAAATTCAGAATGGTTTCGCGGAAGAGCAGCGCCTTATTGGTGTTGTCCCAAATCAAATCCTCGACTGGGTAGACCTCTGAATAACCGGGCACCAGAATGCGACAAGCTGGCACACCGAGGTGATCAAACTCCGCGACATACGCTTCTTTGCCAAGCGCCTTAAGCAAATCAAACAAGTGCGCTGACTCTTGCGCCGTGCTGCCAGAGAAGTCCCAATCGCAAAAGCCGTGATCAGCCTTGGCACTGAAAAACCGCCAGGAGACCACACCGGTTGAATCAATAAAGTGCTCGACAAAATTTTCAGGCTCACGCACCGCAAGCGAATTGAAAGTCGGACGCGGCACATCATTGAGGCCCTCAAAACTGCGGCCTTGAAGCAACTCGGTCAGGCTGCGCTCAAGCGCCACTTCAAGCCGTGGGTGCGCACCGAAAGACGCAAAGACACCGCCGGTGCGCGGGTTCATGAGTGTTACGCACATCACTGGAAACTGACCACCTAGGGAGGCGTCTTTCACCAACACTGGAAAGCCTTGGCTTTCAAGCCCCGCGATGCCATCAGCAATGGTTGGAAAGCGCTCAAGCACATCCCGTGGCACGTCTGGAAGCGCGATTTCACCTTCAATGATTTCGCGTTTGACCGCGCGCTCAAAAATCTCCGACAAGCACTGTACCTGCGCTTCAGCCAAGGTGTTGCCCGCGCTCATGCCGTTACTTAAGAAGAGATTATCGATCACATTGCTCGGCACATACACCGTCTCGCCGTCGGAGTGACGCTTGTACGGCAGGCAGCAGATGCCGCGATCACGGCGGCCAGAATTTGTGTCGATCAGGTGCGAGCCGCGTAACTCGCCCTCTGGATCGAACACCGCCCGACAGTACGAGTCCAGTACGCCCACAGGCAGGCTGTCGTCAGCCTCCAGTGGAAACCACTTTTCCTCTGGGTAGTGGACAAAGGCCGCATTGGCGATATCGGGGCCGAAGTACTGATCGTTGTAAAAGAAATTACAACTCAGGCGCTCAACAAATTCACCCAGAGCCGAACACAACGCGCTGTCGCGGCTGGCCCCCTTGCCGTTGGTGAAACACATCGGGGATGCGGCATCGCGGATATTCAGTGACCACACATTGGGGACGATATTGCGCCAGGATGACACCTCGATCTTCATGCCGAGCGTGCTCAAGGTATCGGTCAGGCGCGCCACTGTGTCTTCTAGTGCAGCGTCTTTGCCAACAATGTGCGTGCGCGTGCCGTCGTCCTCGGGCAACATCAGCAGCGCTTGCGCGTCACCCTCAAGTTGGTCCACCGCGTTAATACGAAAATCTGGCCCGGCCTGCACCACTTTCTTAACTGTGCAACGGTCCACTGCGCGCAAAATGCCCACCCGGTCTTTCTCAGACAAGGTCTCTGGCAATTCAACATCAATTTGGAAAATCTGGTTGTAGCGGTTTTCAGGATCGACAATGTTGTTCTGTGAAACCCGGATGTCATCGGTCGAGATGTCGCGTGCCACGCAATACACGCGGATGAAATAGGCCGCACACAGCGCAGAGGACGCGAGAAAATAATCAAAAGGACTTGGCGCCGAGCCATCGCCCTTGTAGCGAATGGGCTGATCGGCAATCACCGTGAAGTCATCGAATGTCGCCTCGAGCCGAAGGTTGTCGAGAAAATTGACAGTGATTTCCATGGGGCGGGTCCGGTGACGGCAAGTGGAGACGTTGAGCAAAGCAGTGCCGGCGCACACGCGGCACCACAACTGACCACGCATTATGTCAGCTTTGCCGCGCTGACTCGCCAGCCACGACGCCACACGCCCCCAAAGCACTGAGTCACTGGCCAAGCACACCGAGACCGGCTCCGCGCTCTCGGCCAGTTGAGCCACCTCGCGTGAATTGATCTCGGGCCGCGCTCAAGCCTGCCTGCCGCTGCGCGATACGTACTGTGAGCCGATGTGGATGTTTGCCACACGACACCACGGCCACAATTGCCATCGGAGTGCCCGCCAGGTGCTGACAAAAATACTGTTAAAAATGGTGCTGATTGCTGGAATTGCCGCGGGCGCTATGGCATGGCTGGCAACCAGCCAAGGCAAGAGCCCCGGCGCTTATTTCAGCGCACTGAGCTTGCAGATGCCAACTGGTATCAGCGTGCCGGATCTCGACGTACCCGCCTTACCGCGCCTTGGCAGCCAGGCGCCAGCCACGGTCTACCGCTGGACTGACACCTCGGGCGTGGTGAACCTCAGCACCTCACCGCCACCGGCCGGCACACCGTTCACGCACGAACGCGTCGACCCCAACGCAAACTTAATCCCAGCGGTACAGCCTGCCGCGTCGCAATCGCACAGCGGCACTGCCAAATCAGCACGAAAAACTAGGCAGACGGAATCGCTGCCTGTGATACCGCAATTGACCGATCTGCGAGAACGCCTCGACGCGGTGCAATCTGCACACGATCAACGCACCGAGCATCTGAACAACCAGTTACAAGGTCAACTGGACTGACATCAAGATTTTCCCATCGGTTTTCAAGCCGGCGAGAAATCGGCTCCAACAGACTCCAGCGCCGACTGCGCAACGCTGATGTCCTGCTCCGCGCTTCCGCTGCCAACGCCAATACCGCCAAGTAACACGCCGTCGACGCGTATTGGCAACCCACCGCCAAGACCGGTGACTTCTCCCCCCGTGGCGGACGCGATATGCGGACGCACAGCCTCCGGTATGGCAGCGCTCGGCGCGCCAATGGACGCGGCCGTGCGCGCTTTAGCACGCGCACTTTTACGCGACAAAAACTTTGCGCCAGTCATGCGTATCTCGGCGAGCAACTCCCCACTTGCGTCAACGATCACAATGCATTGTGGCTGGCCAAGCGCCTCCGCCTTTGCCACCGCCGCCTGCAACATCGCCAGCGCGCCTGCGTGAGTCAGTTGCGCGGTGGGTCGCGTGAAATCCATCAGCGAACCCCCGTCACAATGCGGTCGCTGGCGGCACGCCGTTAACCGCGAGATAGACGCTGTATAACGACGTCGTTCCCGCAATAAAAAGTCGGTTCAACTTTGGCCCACCAAAGCAGACGTTGCCAACGAATTCCGGGATCAGAATTTTCCCAATCAGATTGCCGTCTGAATCGAGGCAGTGCACGCCGTCAGCGGCTGAGCTCCAAATACGGCCCTGGGTGTCACACCGAAATCCGTCGAAAAACCCTGCTGTGCACTTGGCGAAGACTTCACCTGGCCCGAGAGATCGCCCACCATCGGTGACCGCATGTCGACGAATATGAGCTGGGCCGTTGTCATCGTGCGAGCCACCGGTGTCAGAGATATACAAGTGCGACTCATCTGGCGAGAAGGCCAGACCATTGGGTTTTAGGTAGTCACTGGCGACAATCTCGACCTCCTCGGTCAGAGGGTCCCAGCGGTACACATGACAGGCACCGATTTCACTCGGTGCACGGCTGCCTTCGTAGTCGATCAAAATGCCGTAGCTTGGGTCAGTGAACCAAATCGACCCGTCGGATTTGACGACCACATCATTCGGCGAATTAAACCGCATGCCATCTGTACGCTCGGCAATCGCTGACACGGAGCCGTCGAAATGGGTGCGGGTCACACGACGCGTCCGGTGCTCACATGAAACCAAGCGCCCCTGTGCATCCACTGAATGCCCGTTGCTGTTGTTGCACGGCTGGCGGAATGTCGATACCGAACCGTCGGTCTCGTCCCATCTCAAAATGCGGTCGTTCGGGATGTCGGACCACAGCAAATACCGTCCGGCGGCAAACCACACTGGCCCTTCAGACCACCGCGCTCCAGTCCAAAGCCTCTCCACGCGAGCGTGCCCAATGATGCATGCCCCAAAGGTGCTCTGAATCACCTCGAACCCTGTGCCCTCGATTTCACCAAACAACGGAATATCTCCTCACTGATTTCACATTGTGCCAATTGCGGCCATTTTGATATCTGCACAACCAGGCAAACCCACAAACCCAGCGCAAGCCAGCGCAAGCCAGCGCAAGCCAGCGCAAGCCAGCCGCCAAATTGTTACCGATAACATCTTATGCCAAAACAGCGCTCTTCACCACGCGCAGGCACTCTCCACCACCCGATCCACTGCGCGAGCCATTCCCAAATGACCAGATAACCACCGACAACACCCGCCACCGCGCCGAATGTGGCACTCAACAATACTGCTGACCGGCCGCCACCACTTGTATTACACACCTTGCCGGTTTCATCGCCTGTTTGTGGATGAGTAGGTTGATACAGTCATATGACTCAATTGATTTTCCCCTTCAAAAGCGGTTATGTAAGACCTTTGGACGCCATTCCACTGGCGTTCGCACTGTTGGTCGCGGTTGCCACGTACGACATGATGTTGCATCAAGGGCAGCACCAGATCCTGTCCGTAGCTACACCCGCCCTCACGGAATTCCTCGGTGTCACACCGATACCCACGGCGGTTGAAAACGACACCGCAACACTCTTTGTGCTCGTCGCGGTATACGCGGAATGGGCTTCTCTTTTGGTGTTTTGTGGCGTCATCGCCGCGCTTCGCTGCGTCTTGCGGGTGTCAAACCAACACACTGTGTCGCGCACGCCAAAGATGTTACTGAAAATTGATCCAACTCAGCATCACAAAAAACAGAGCACTTTGGATCTCCATAATCGCATTAAAATTAGCACGCTAACGCTATCGCCTATCAGCACATGCTGCATTTTATTTTCATCTGCACTCGCCGCTAACAGTGCTATCGGAAGCGCTTTCACGCGCCCACGCGAAGACAGGTAGGTCGGTGAGCGAGGATATATGATCGATTCACTCAAAAAGCACTTATGCTCCAGGGAGCGATACCTGCTGACGATCATTGCCGTAGCTGCGGTGGTGTCTATGTACACCTATGAATCACTTTGGTCGCGCGGCGAGACCAAGATTGTCGAAGACTCTGCTCACGATAGCCGCCTCGTGCTTGGATTGACCGCCGGTTTTGTGCAGGCGTATTCCGAGTTCGAAGCCGAGTTCACATCCGAATTGATGCCGAACTCCGCCAGATACCGCGCGCACGCCATGAACCTCTCAGACTTGTCCTCAGCGCTCGGCGACGCGATGACATCAGACGTCTATGGCTTCTCTGGCAAATCTGTTTACGAGAAAAACACCAGCGATACGCTGAAGCGCAAAATGCGGGCGATGGAGAACACATCGCCCCCAACTGCGTCCACTTTTGTAACGCAAAACGGAGATCAAACCGTTCACAGCACAGTGTGGCCTTATTACGCAAAAGACCAAGGCTGCGTTAATTGCCACAATTCACTGTTAAGCCGTTCGTCAGACTTCGAGTGGCAACTCGGCGACCTCATGGGCGCGCAAGTGATTGAGAGAAATATCACCGACCAACTCGAGGCACTCGAGAGGCAATCGCTCGGCGTCAGTGTGCTGGTGTTTTTTATTGTCATCACAGTCTTGTATTCCGCATCCATACTGATGCGTCAAGTCACGCTGACAAAAGAACTGCAAAAACTCGCCACTGTAGACACTCTCACAGGCTGTCTGAACCGGCGTGAGGCACAAAGCCGCGCGAACAATTTTGACGAATCTGTCAGCGGCGCGGTGTTGATGCTGGATATTGATCACTTCAAAAACATCAACGACACCTTCGGCCACTCAGCTGGCGACCGTATCATCAAAGACACCTCTGACAACGTCAAAGCGGCGCTGCGCAAATCTGACTGGGTCGCGAGGGTCGGCGGCGAAGAATTCCTGGTGTGGTTGGCCGGCGTGTCCTACGAAGACGCCATCACAATTGCCGAGCGAATTCGAAGCCAGTGCGCCTCCTCGCGCACCACATTCGGCACGCGCACGGTTGCATACACCGTGTCTATCGGCGTTCACGCCGTGACCAATGCCAAGCCATCAAACTTTGACGAATGGGTATACGCCGCAGACACTCGGCTGTATCAAGCCAAAGGCGCAGGCCGCAATCGAATCATCGGTCTGCAACCCGTCTGAAGACGAACTTGCCCGCGCGGCTAACGTGGCAACGCAGGTTTTGAGGGTTCACGTGTGACAACGCACCGCTTTAAAATCAGTCACTCAGCTCGCCGATTCCCACTCGTAGAGCAGAAAGGGCTGCGGGGTCTCACCGCCAGACAATGAATCAAAACACGCTTTGCCAGCCGTGTTGTCAGTCTCGGTGCCAAGCCAAGCGCAGCTGCAACCCCGTTTTTGTCCCGCGCCGACTACCGCTTCAACCAGCGCTCGGCCGATCCCACGACGGCGGTGGGTGCTGGCAACACCCACCTCATTGACCCACAACTGCGGCGGCTTGTCCGGGTGAAAGTACTCCACCGCCGAGGCCATCCCAACAACAGCGCCACGCTCAACCGCGAGCAACATCACGTGACGTGGGTCAGCCAGAAAGGCCGAAAGCTGAACGGGGTCTATGGGGTTATCAAAGACATCGGGCGCTATGTGCTCAAACAGCGCTGCGTTCTCAGATGTCAGCTCAACAATGTCAGTCAACGATGACGCTTCCCTGCGCAGGTTCAGGCACGAGTCCTGTCACTCACGCGTCGCGCGGCGGCCGGTACAAGCCACAAATCTTGTGGCCGTCGGGGTCGAGGAAATAACACAAGTACAACACACCCATGTTGTTCTCGCGTGGACCGGGCGGGTCCTCTACAGCTGTACCACCGTGTGCAACGGCAGTGTCGTGAAAGTGCTGCAACTGCTCGGGCGACTCGCAGACAAAGCCAATGGTCGAACCATTGGCAACCGTTGCAGGTTCGCCGTTGATTGGCTCAGAGACGCTGAAAATAAACTTCTTATGGCGGTAGAAGAGCCGCTTTTGGCCAGTGGCGTTGATGTTCTCGACAGGTGCTGGTGCGCCCAGCACAGCAAGTACGGCGTCATAGAATTGTTTGGACCGGTCAATGTCATTGGACCCGACCATCACGTGATTCAACATCAGCAACACTCCAGCTTCGCTGTGACAAGGCGATCAGTTTACGACAACCGCACGCCGCATCAAGTCTCGGGCTCGTGGTACACCGCTTCAATATTGTGACCGTCGGGATCGATCACAAAGGCCGCGTAATACCGGCCACTGTACTGCGGGCGAATGCCGGGCGGTCCGTTGTCTTGCCCACCGGCACCCATGGCGGCGGCGTAAAAATCATCCACCTGCTGCCGGCTTTCGGCCACAAATGCAATGTGCAGGTGCGCAGGCCGCTCGTCAGTTGGAAACAAGCAGAATGAACTCTCGCCGTCCGGGTGATAGAGCTCGCAGCCATCCGCACCCCATTCGGTGTACACAGTGATACCCAAGGGCTCAAGTGCACGGCGGTAAAACACTGTGCTGGCATCGATGTCGCGCACACCTATTTTCACGTGATCAAACACGGGCACTCCACTTTGTCTGAAAATAACGCTCGCATCCCCACAACCACACACTTCAACCAAGCTTGTAATTAGAAAATGATGTGATCATTAGTCAACGCGACCAGAGTACAGTATCAGAATGAAACTGCGACCAGGCAAACCAATAAGCCTGGTGGCTGGCGAGATCTTGGCCGTCGCTATCAACCGCACGTACCCCGCCGGCATCGCTCACCAAACGCACACCGGCCAATTCAACCGTGCCGCCGCGTTGCAACGCGAGCGCGGCGAGCGCGCGTGGAAAGGCGACCGGTGTGCCGTCGGGTGAGAGCGCACCGACAACGTCTTCGAGCACCGGCAAGCGCGGGTCGATATCACCCACCGGGAAAATTGGCCCGCGTGCGTCGCGGGCATGAACAAAGCAGCGAACAAACCAAACTTCACGTCGACAACCGCAAAAGTACCCAGCCACAAATCAAAGCGGCGTCTTTGGCGCCGCCCTTGCATCCGTTGGGCCACCGGTGGCGTGGCGAGAACACTGTCCCGCTCGATAGATTCCCTGAGTAAAACTGTTGGCGAATGCTACTGAGATTCTCGACCCACCAGCACACTCATGGCGATGGTGGATCGAGAAGTTCAGAAGAACAGGATTTCAATTTGCCGAGAGTTGCAGGAGCGCCTCGTCTGAACCGTCTAATTCGACAGGGAGCCAGATGTCTCCTTGCTGGCTGATAAAAGAGCCTTGACTGTTATTGAAAAAGAAACCCGACGTTGCTGCATCT
>CALAMQ010000038.1 GCA_937925815.1 uncultured Granulosicoccaceae bacterium
CTCAAGGTCATGTGGGCGAGCACCATATCGAGGTGTCGCTTAGAGACAGAGACGTCGGTGGGCTCGCAGACAACAAAAGAGCCGTGGTGCAGGTTGGGGTGGAGGTAGCAAAGCTTCACTAGCTTTTCGAAATCGTCAAAGGTTGCGTAGCGGCGGCCGCGCTCGAGGTCGCGGACAAAGGGCGCGCCGTAGATTGGCGCGAAGACCATGTTGTCACCGCCAATGACCACTGAGCGCGCGGGGTTGCGCGCGTGCTGGGTGAATTGCGACGGCGCCTTGGCGACGAGGCTTCGCACCCACTGTGCGTCCGCAGTGATCAAGTCGCCGTGTTCGCCGCCTGGGGTGACGCCAGCGGCGCGCCAGATCGCGAGCGCCGTTGGGTCATCTCGAAAGGCAATGCCCACGTTTTCGAGCATCCAGTCGACTTGCGTTTCAAGTGCCACCAGTTGCTCTTCGTCGAGCGGGTCAAAAAAGGGCAGGCGCCTCTTGATATAAGGCGGTGCCTCGGCAGTGTGTGCCGCGCGGTCACGGGGTTTGCGGGCGCGTCTGGCCATGGGTGGTTGCCTCAGTGATCACGCCCGGAGTGTACAAGCGTGGCGGCGCGTGTCAGGGTGCGAAAATCGTATCCTTTGGATAGATTTAGTCTATGGCAGACCTCTGACGAAAAATTGGCTCACCACGCAACCTTATTGTGTTTGAAGCCGCCGCTCGCGCGGGTTCCTTCACGCGAGCAGCAGAGTCCCTGCATATGCAACAGCCCTCGGTCAGCGCAGCCATAAAGCAACTTGAGCACACCCTTGGGGTGTCGCTGTTCCACCGTGCGCACCGCGCGGTGAACCTGACCGCTGCGGGCGAGCGTCTGTATGCCGATGTCTCGCGCGCGCTCGCGGACATCGAGCGTTCAGTGGATGCCGTACGCCAGCGTGGACAAGCCACACACGTGACGCTGAGCGCGTCGTCGGCGTTCACTTATTACTGGATGATGCCCAAGCTGCACCGCTTGCGCGCCGCGCACCCCGAGATCGACTTGCGCATGCAGAGCAGCGACCGCGAGCCCGACCTCGACGCCGAGAACATCAGCCTCGGTATCCGCCTAGGTGCTGGCCCCTGGCTCGGTTGCTCGATGCATCGTTTGGCCGATGAAGTGATTTTTCCGGTCGCGAGCCCGCGCGTGATGGCCGCCGCGCGCAACCTCAGATCCATTCCCAATTTGCTGCACGAGCGCTTGATCCACCTCGAAGAACCGATCCGTGAGCGGCCCACTTGGTCGCAGTGGTTTGCCCACCACGGTGTGCCAAATACACGCGTCGCGGGCGGGCTGCGGCTCAACGACTACGCGCTGGTATTGCAAGCCGCGGTTGCCGACGAAGGCTTTGCTTTTGGCTGGGAGCACATTGTGCGCAACATCATCGAGCGCAAGCTTTTGGTTGCCAAGCCCAACTGGAGTTGGGAGACCGGCAACGGGATTTATCTTGTGTGGTCATCCGGCCGGGAGATGTCAGCGCAAGCCAAGCAGGTGCGTGATTGGCTTATTTCAGAGTCGGACTACCCTGGCTGATGCGCGGGTCTGTGCGCTCGTGACGCGAGCGCAGTCAGTGTTGCTTGCGTGGACCGGTTGAGGCGCCAATGATCAAGTTGGCTTCCAGTAATTTCGTTGGTAGCGGTGCGTCGGGATTGTCGATAATCGATAGCAACATCTCCGCTGCGAGTATGCCGGCGTCTTTCACCGAAGAGCGTGTCGCGGTGAATTGCGGTATGTCGCCGCTGTTGTGGCCGTAGGAGAGGTCGTCATCGTGGATGATCACCGAGACATCGGGGCCGAGAGACAATCTTGCGTTGTGAATAGCGTGTCGTACGCCGAGCGCGCTCATATAAGACGAGACGAGAAATGCGGTAGGCGGGTCCTCGCTGGCGAGTAGTTCAGAGGCTGCTTGGTAGCCGTTGGCTTCGGTGAGGTCGCTGTGAAACATCAACGATTCGTCAGCCCTGAGGCCCGTTTGCTGTAAGGCGTCGAGGTAGCCGCTGCGGCGGCGCGCGGTAAAGGTCTGGGCCACATCGCCATTGATCAGTGCGATCCGTTTGTGTCCGAGGTCAGCCAGCAATTTTGTCGCTTGAAAAAAAGCGCGCCGGTTGTTGATATCAATCCACGCGTATTCAGTGCTGTTGGTGGTGTCTCGCCCGTGCAGCACAAATGGCAAGCCCAGTCCCTGGAGTAGTGGGATGCGGTGGTCGTTCACGCGGGGCCCGTGAACGATGATGCCGTCCACAGATTTGCGGGCGGCCAGCTGGCGGTAGACCGCGTCCTCTGATCCCTCCGGGGCAAGCGACAGGATCAACTCATAACCTTGTGTTGAGTAGGTCTGGCTGGCGCCGGCAATGAATTCAGTGAAAATCGGGTTCAACACTTCGCTTGAATTGACCGGGATGACGTGTCCGATTGCGCCTGCTCGACCTGTTGCGAGGCCGGTGGCGCGCGCGTTGGGGCGATAGTTGAATTCCTTTGCAGCCTGCTTGACGCGCTCGCGCGTAGCCGCGTTGACCTCGGGGTAGTTGTTGAGTGCGCGACTGACCGTAGTCTGCGACAGGCCAAGTTGATGAGACAGTTGCTTGAGATTCATATTGAAAGTTGAGTTTGAAAGCGCTTTGAATGCACAGAGCGGTGAGTTTTGGCGGGTACATCGGGCGTTGTTCGGCAATATGTCACGTAATGAGCCCCGATCTCACGGTGCGTTGACACACTATGATGCATCAAGGATACTGTTAAGTCCAAGGCGCTTTGGACGCCTTTTTTTGCTCCGGAGGATGCACAACATGAAGTTGACTATTGGAAAAGCTGCTGGCGTGCTGGCCGCTGCCCTGTTTGCTGGGCCGACGCTAGCAGACGTCTGTGAAACCCCGTCTACGCTTGGTGACCTTGGCAACTTCGAGGGCGAAGTCATCACCATCATGGGGTCGATTGAAGGTACAGACGAAGAGATGCTCACTAACACCGTCAGCTGCTTTGAGCAGGCGACTGGTGCCGTGGTTAAGTACTCGGGCTCTCGTGATTTTGCCGCGTTGATCGTGGCGGATTTGCGCTCAAACAACGCCCCCAACATCGCGATATTCCCGCAGCCAGGTCTCGCTGGTGACATGGCCAAAGAAGGCCACCTCGTGCCACTGGGTCAGGAATCTGCTGACTGGATGGCAGAGAACTACGGTGCTGGCCCATCGTGGGTGGCGCTTGGCACCTACGCAGACGCAGAAGGCAAAGAAGACTTCTACGGCTTCGCGTTCAAAATGGACCTCAAGTCGCTCGTTTGGTATTCGCCAGAGCAGTTTGAAGACAACGGCTACGACATCCCAACAACCATGGAAGAGCTGATTGCTCTGTCTGATCAGATGGTTGGAGATGGCAACACACCGTGGTGCATCGGCGTCGAGTCGGGCAATGCCACGGGTTGGACTGCAACAGATTGGATGGAAGATCTGATGTTGCGCACCACGTCGCCTGAGAACTACGACCGCTGGGTCTCGAACGACCTGCCGTTCAACAGCCCCGAAGTGCTCAAGGCAATGGAAGTCTACGGCCAGTTCTCGCGTAACGACGACTACGTCGCTGGTGGTTCATCGTCGGTTGCAACGACCTTCTTCGGCGACGCGCCCAAAGGTCTTTTCTCTAGCCCCGCGTCATGCATGATGCACCGTCAAGCGTCATTCATCCCGGCCTTTTTCCCGAAGAAAGGTGAAGAGCTGACCAACGGCGAAGCAGACTTTTTCTACTTCCCACCTTACGCCTCAGCAGACCTCGGCAACCCAGTGCTCGGCGCTGGCACGCTTTGGACTATGACCAAAGACAGCCCAGCGACTCGCGCTTTCTTTGAGTTCATGAAAGAAGCGTCTGCTCACGAAGCTTGGATGCAGCAGGGCACCTTCCTCACGGCTCACAAAGGTGCGGACCTCGGCGCCTACGCTACGCCAACGCTGCGCAAGCAGGGTGAGATTCTGTCAAATGCAACCACGTTTCGCTTTGATGCGTCTGACCTGATGCCAGGTGCCATCGGCGCCGGTGCGTTCTGGTCTGAAATGACGGCTTTCGCCAACGGTCAGGATGCGCAAACCACTGCGGACAACATCCAAGCTGCTTGGGATGCCATCAAGTAAGACTGTGAAGGAAGGGTGTGCGGGTTCGCGTGTCGCGGCCCGCACATCCCCAAGACGGGTGCTGTCTACATTCGGTAGGCGCACCTGAATCGGGTGTACCACACCCCTTTTGCACGTGTTTCACGTGCTGCGTGAATCGCGCGGAGCGCACGCAACCCTTTTCTCAGTGGACACATGCAATCGCATGTGTTTTTGTTTTTATCCGACGATCTGCCGGGCTTTGGAATTCAACATGGGTTCATACAGGCCAATCATCGCGGGCAATGGCCTCGCCATCGCTCTCACCATCATCTTTGTGTTGCCAATCACAGCGGTGCTCGCCTATGTCTCAACCGCGCCGCTCGACGGCTGGGTGGTGCAGTTTGGCACGTGGTTGCACGAGTCCAACGGTTGGTCTTTTTCGGTGTTTGATACCCAGGAAAGGTTTGCCAAAATTGGATTCGCAATCCGCTCGATCTTTATCGCGGTTGGCATTTCCTTTTTGTATTTCTGGTTGACCAACTGGCTTAATCAAGGACTGGCGCGCGTCGCCTCCAAAGGCTCTTGGGGTCGGGAGTCGTACATTATTGAATCCATACAGCCTTGGATTTTTGTCGGTCCAGCGCTGGTGCTGTTGTTGTTGTTCTTGTTTGTGCCAGCCTTCTCGACACTGAGCTTGTCGTTTCAAGAAGCCGACGGCGCGCGTACTTTGCGCAATTACGCATTCATCTGGGATCCATCAGCGCTTGGCTATACACAATTTCGCTATGCCATGCGAAACAGCCTGTTGTGGTTGGTGTTAGTGCCAACGGTGTGTATTTCTCTCGGGCTCTTGATTGCTGTGCTCGCCGATTCGGTGCGCTGGGGCATCTTTGCCAAAACGCTGATTTTTGTGCCAATGGCGATCTCTTTTGTCGGCGCGGCGGTCATTTGGCGAAACATATTCGCCGGCGGCGGTATACAGCCTCAAGAGGCCATCAACGGCTTGACGCCCTCGTACCAAATTGGGCTCTTGAAGATGTTGCTCGGGCACACAGCGTCGTACAACGAGCCGCTGTACAGCCTCAAATTTTGGGGCAATTTCTTTTTGATGTGGATTCTGGTGTGGGTGCAGACGGGTTTTGCCATGGTGATTTTCTCCGCGGCCTTGCGCGGTGTGCCTGAAGACACCATTGAAGCTGCCAAGATCGACGGCGCCAATCCTTTCCAAATGTTCTTTCGCATCAAGCTGCCGCAGATCTATTCGACTGTTGTGGTGGTGTGGACCACGCTTGTCATACTTGTGTTGAAGATGTTTGACATTCCCTATGCGCTCTCGGCAAACGATGACGACAAACTCCTGCTCGCCACCATGATGGAAAATGCGCGCAACAACTGGTCTGTCGGTGGGGACAACGTTGAAAACTTGTTTGCCGCAATAGCAGTCATGCTGATGGTGACGGTGATCCCAAACATGGTTTACAACGCGCGGCGGATACGCCGCGAACAAAAAGAGATGGGGCACTGAGATGACGCGAACCCTCAAGCACGTGGTGCTGTTGTTGATTGTGGTGATTTGGGTTGTGCCCTTCATCGCGCTGGTCACTACCTCATTGCGCTCGGAGACTGCGTCAAAGACTTCCGGGTTTTGGACGGCCTTTACTCCCACGGAGTTGGGCCATCGCTTTGGTACCCACAGCCGCGATGAAACTGAGCCTTTTGTCAGTATGAGCGGCAACATCTTTGACCGCCTCAACGCCGAGCGTGACAGTTTTGATGTGACCGGCGAGGTGAAGTCAATCTTGTTCAAAGGTCGGGTGCCGGACCCCGACAACGAGGGCAATACAAAACTCATCCGAAAACTGATTTTTGCCGGCGAGCCAATGGACGTGCGCGGGGGCGAGTTTGTCTTTGCGTCGAACGGTGATTTTATCTGGACCTTCGCCGAAGCGACGGCAGCCAAGCCCAAAAACCTCGACGCCTTCATTAACCAAGACCCGGTGTTTGGCACAGACGCCTACGTGGAAGTGTTGTTTGAAAATAAGAACGTGCCCAACGCGTTGATCTCGTCGTTTATTGTCACCATCCCGGCAACCATAATTCCAATCACCATCGCCGCCTTTGCAGCGTACGCCTTTGCCTGGATGCGCTTTCCGGGTCGGGACTGGCTGTTCGTTGTGGTGGTGTCGTTGATGGTGGTGCCAACACAACTCGCGTTCTTGCCAGTGCTACAAGGCTTTAGCGGAATTGCATCTTGGGCCACGTCACTCAATGCTTGGATGACAGACTGTGAACTCACCCAGACCTGTAAGGTGGCCTCGAAATCATTTGCGTCGTTGTGGGTCACGCACACAGCTTTTGGTTTGCCGCTCGCCATTTATCTGTTGCGCAATTACATCGTTGGGCTGCCTAAAGAGCTACTGGAGAGTGCGCGCATAGACGGTGCGAGCCACTTGCAAATCTTCACGCGCCTGATCATCCCGCTGTCGGTGCCGGCGCTTGCGTCGTTCAGCATCTTTCAATTCTTGTGGGTCTGGAACGATCTGATTGTTGCCCTGTACATCGGGCCTGCGGATTCTGCCGATCTGGTGTTCCCAATTCGGCTGCAAAAACAGCTCGGTACATTCAAGGATCAGCTGCACTTGCTCAATGCGTCTGCAGTTATCTCGATGATCATTCCCGTGATCGTGTTTCTCTCGATGCAACGCTATTTCATACGCGGTCTGCTCGCCGGTTCGGTAAAAGGGGGCTAATCCGCTATGGAAGACAGTTTGCAGTGGTGGGAAACCGCCGTCATTTATCAAATCTACCCACGTTCCTTTCAAGACTCGAACAACGACGGCATCGGTGATTTGCCGGGTATCACAAAGCGGCTTGGGTATATCGCCGATCTTGGTGTGGACGCGATCTGGATCAGCCCGTTTTTCAAGAGCCCGCAAAACGACTTTGGCTACGACGTGGCGGATTACCGCGACATCAATCCCGAGTACGGCACACTCGCAGATTTTGATAAGTTGCTCACCACCGCGCACGATCTCGACCTGAAAGTCATGGTGGACATCGTACCTGCGCACTGTTCGGATCAGCACGCGTGGTTTGTCGAGAGCCGGCAGTCACGTGACAACCCAAAGGCCGACTGGTTTCACTGGGTGGACCCGGAGCCTGACGGCAGCCCCCCAACCAATTGGCTGTCTTTTTTTGGCGGACCGGCATGGAGCTGGGAGCCGCGTCGGCAGCAGTATTACTTGCACAATTTTCTCGCGAGCCAACCCAACCTCAATCACGCCAACCCGGACGTGGTGGAGGCGATGATGGACGTAGCGCGGTTTTGGTTTGATCGCGGCGTGGATGGCTTTCGTCTCGATGCGGTGCACACCATTAACGCTGACACAGCGCCCTACGCGAACAACCAAGCCAACCTAGACTTCGTTCTGGGCGAGTTGCCGCAACAACAGCAGCCCTTCTTTAGGCAACTGCACGACAGCGCGCAACTGAATCAACCGGCGATTCAAACCTTCAGCGCTGCCATTCGGGCAGTGGCTGACAGTTATGAGGGCAAGTTCCTCATGGGAGAATTGCACGGCGATGACCCAATCGCGGCGAGCGAGGCCTTCACCGCACCCGGTCGGCTTCACGCCACCTACAACTTCAACCTGTTGCACTGGGGCGGGCTCGACGTTGACGGACTCAAGCGCGCCGTGACAGACGCAGTTGAGGTTTTCAATGGCTCTGGTCGATTGAGCTTTGCGTTCTCCAACCACGACGTGCCGCGCAGCGCGACACGGCAGTTGGCTGAGCTTGGGCTCGGGGAAGACCGCCAAGAAGACCTGCAATTGCTGCTTTTGCAGCTTGAAACCTGTTTGATCGGTTCGACTTGCGTATTCCAGGGTGAGGAACTCGCATTGCAGGACGCAGACACTATTCCGGTTGAGCAGATGCAGGACCCTTGGGGCATTGAATTTGCGCCGACATTTCTTGGTCGCGACACCTGCCGGACACCGATGGTTTGGCAGTCCGATGCCTCTCAGGGCGGATTTTCGCAAGCCAATCTCACCTGGCTTCCGATTGATTCGCGCCACCTATCGCGGGCAGCCATGGATGAAGTGGCAAGACCCGAGTCAGTCTACAACGCGTATTCTGCTTTCTTGGCATGGCGTAAAGCGCAACCCGCACTCATGAGTGAAAACACCATGAGTGGCATCAGTGGTGGACCGAAGGAGATCATTTTTGATCGCATCTCCAATCGGCAAACACTGCGGTGCCGCTTCGATTTTGAAACCCTAAAAGCCACCTTTGAGGAGAGATAAATGGCACAGGTTGAACTCAAAGGGGTTAAGAAATCCTTCGGAAAAACAGATGTCATCCGCGATGTGAATTTGCAGATCAACGACGGTGAATTTGTCGTGTTTGTCGGGCCGAGTGGCTGTGGCAAGTCCACATTGCTGCGTTTGATCGCGGGCTTGGAGGAACTCTCTAGTGGGGAGATCCATATCGCCGACCGCGCTGTGATGGATTTGCCACCGTCAAAGCGCGGCATCGCGATGGTGTTTCAGTCCTACGCGTTGTACCCGCACATGAGTGTGTTTCACAACATGGCGTTTTCATTGGATTTACAAGGCGTGAGCAAAGCTGAAATCCATGAGCGTGTATTGGCAGCCGCCAAGATATTGCAAATGGAACACCTGCTCGACCGCCGCCCAGCTGCCTTGTCCGGCGGACAGCGCCAGCGCGTCGCAATTGGCCGCGCCATCGTGCGTAACCCGGACGTGTTCTTGTTTGACGAGCCCTTGTCAAATCTCGACGCCGCGCTGCGTCACGATACACGCGTTGAAATCGCCAAACTACACAAGCAACTCGGTGCAACCACAGTCTACGTGACACACGATCAAGTTGAAGCGATGACTCTCGCGGACAAGATTGTGGTGCTCAAGGACGGCGAGGTGATGCAAGTTGGGTCGCCGATGGATTTGTTTAAATCCCCTGCCAATGAATTTGTCGCGGGGTTTTTAGGCTCACCGAAGATGAATTTCTTTGAAGGCGAACTGACCGGTGGCGCCGGTACAGATCAGGGGCATTTCAAGGGCGAGGGTCTCACGCTCAGCGGTGTCCGCCTGGTCAGCACAGACAAGTCAGTTGGGGATAAAATACTGCTTGGCATTCGCCCGCAGCACATGACGCTGGACTCTGATGGTTTGCTCAAAGGCAGAGCCACGCTGGTTGAGCGTCTTGGCACTGAGACGGTTGTTGAATTGCTCACTGAGCAAGGCACCTCTTTTCGTTTTGCCTGTCCCGAGATGTTGGATATTGCAACAGGGCAAGACGTGAGCTTTTCAATTGACGCGGCGAGGGCGCACTTGTTCTAAGTGCTGCTCTATTGTTGCGGGGCCGCTCAGAGTTGCCCGCCGTAATGACGGAATCGCAGTAGATTGCCAAGTCTCATGCGGGCTGGACCAATCTGATCATTTCGTTGGCGTTGAGGAAATTCAGCTCCGTGAGCGTATTCTCAAGCAACGCTTTGCAAGCGGGCTTGTCTTCTGAGCAAGTTTCCAGCGCGTCGAATTGTTCAGCAAGGTGGTATTCAAGCAAGGTGTTGGGGTTGTCATTAATCTCAACCAACTGCATTCGCCAATCAGCAAAGCGCGACGCCTCAACGTCTCTTTCTTCGATGGCATAGAGTATACGGTGTCGTGGGTCATTTGCGATTTGACCCATGATTGCCATGACGCTGTCTTCTTCACCTTCAAGGTATTGAAAAAAGAAGCGATTGTTGAAACTCAAAAACCCTGTGATCCCGTTGCCTTTGTTATGACTTGCCGAGGAACTCGCCAGCGACCACACGTCGCTGAAAGAGAAATCGGTTGTGGCCTCACTGAAGTACAAAATGGCTTTCACATTCACACCCCTGAGCGTTTCGCAGCATTGACAGAGAGTGCTTGTGCGTTAACGCACAACACATCGAATACAACCATTGCACACACAGACTAGAGTCTCTGGCTGGGTGCGTGCAACGATGCATTCTTGAATGAGCATACAATAAATGAGTCTGTACGCAAGTATCCAGATCGGAAAACCAACGATTTTCCGCTGAAATGGTCACAATATGAGGCCTTCGACGCTGTGTTAAACAGGCTTTAATGGCACAAAACGGTCAACATTGTCCTTGCATCGAACGCGCACAAAATGGGGCGGGTCCACGCCAAATCAGACGGCCCGGCTGGGCGCTGAGAAATCAGTGGAGCGGCAGCCAGTAATCTTTTGGGCCAAGAGCAGTGTCACAAATTGAATCGTGTATTGGTTGACCAGTGAGATTTGGGGCAGTCATTTGGAAATTGTGGGGATTGAAAATTGTCACGGCTGGCGCTCTTTCAAGCTTGACGCGGAATATTGTTTGTCAGCAGAGGGCCATTTGAGCGCGTTATGCAGTGACAATACAGCCGTTGCTTATGGCGTTTGAGAACACAAGAAAGGCTGGAAGCGTGATCGCAAAGTAAGCGACGCGCGAGCGGCCAAATGGTTTGTTTTTGAAAGCATCGTAGATGACGAGCCCGACATTCCAGATGATCAGTGCTGGCAGAATCAGGAAAAACCACAGAGAGGAAATTGCTGCGATAACAGGCCAGTACCCGTTGGCTGTGTCGCACAGTGACCAGTGAGCGCATGCCAAGGCAATCGTGAAACCCGCCTGAATCAAACTGAAGGTGTTGATGTGTTGAGGCAATGTTGTGTAAACCTTGGCGGTTGGTCGTTGTATTGTAGCTGCAGTGGGGCCGGCAGTTGAATGGTTTGGCCCTGAGTGATGAAATGCCAGATAGAGCTTGGCGTGATGTGGAGAATGTCATCACAATTCGCCAATCACCTGCTGTTCATCTGGAACTGTCCCAATGCCACATCAGTATTCAATCGACCACCAAGCGTTTTGGCAAGACCCGTACCCTGACTTGAAACAAGTACAGGCCATGGCACCAGCTGTTGAAGTGCCAGAGCTGGATGCGGTTTTAATCACGCGCCGCGATGACATTTTTGTTCAGGAGAAACGCATTGAGGTGTTTTCCTCGAGGCAGCCTGGTGGCTTGATGACATCGCTCATGGGCGAGAACATGATGCGTAAGGACGGTGCTGAGCACCTCACTGAGAAAAAGGTGGTCTTTCCATCGCTCAGTCCGAAGACAGTGCGTGAGGTGTGGACGTCCCAGTTTGAAGCGGCAACAGACCGGGTTCTTGAGAGTCTCTCTGACACCCGCGATTGTGATCTTATGCGCGATTACGCCATGCCTGTGTGCGCGGAGGCGCTCAAAGTGATCACCGGTCTCACTGAGATGCCGTTGCACGAGATGGACCGCGTGAGTCAACACATGCTCGACGGTTGTGCCAACTACACGGGTGATCCGGATATCGAAGCGCGCTGCCATGCCGCCACAGCGTACATTGACGAACACATTGACCGCATGGTGCCAGGGCTCAAATCCAAGCCAGATTGCTCGCTGCTGTCAGTGCAGCTCGAGTCAGGCTTGCACATAGATTCGATCCGCGCCAATGTGAAGCTTGCGATTTCAGGTGGGCAAAATGAACCGCGAGATGCCATTACGGGCACGGTGTGGGCGCTGTTGTCGCACCCCGAGCAGCTGCAGCTGATCGCCTCGGGGCAAGCGAATTACGCGGACGCGTTCGCGGAATACGCACGGTGGATGTCACCCGTCGGCATGTCGCCACGGCAAATTGCAAGGCCGGAGAGAGTGCTGGATTATGACTTCGTTGAAGGTCAACGGGTTTTCTTCATGTTCGGCATCGCCAACCGCGATCCGCGCGTCTTCGATGACCCAGATGACTTCATTATTTCTCGCAACACCAGTAAATCCATTGCTTTTGGTGCGGGACCGCACTTTTGTGCTGGCGCTGCCGCATCCAAAACGCTGATTTCCGATATCGCCCTACCCAAACTCTTTGAGCGCTTCCCAAATATACAACTTGACGGGGACGTTGAGATCGGTGGATGGGCGTTTCGTGGGCCTTTGGCGGTGCCTGTAACCCTTCAGTAACTGTCAGGTGTAGGCCGGTCACTGATTAACGTTTGCGCTCGGCCCATAAGGTGCGCGCCCAGTCCATCACGGTGTCGGCGTCGTCCCCGGTTTGGCCGTGGCGCACGGCGGCGAGTGTGGCGATGGCGCTTGCTTCGGCGTAGGGGTTGGCTTCCCCATCCCAAACGCGTTGCAGCGTGTCGGGGTCGTCAACGGCGCCGGGGGCTTTCTTGCCCGATTCGGGCAGTATCATCTCTGATGCGACGCCCTTGCGCGCGCAGCGCAAAGTCACTGGGCGCTCGGGTCGCACTTCGGCTTCACCGCCCTCGCCGCGAAAGGCGAGCACGTTCGGTGCGCCGTCGAGCAAGGCTGTGTGTTGGTGGATGACGTCGAAATTGATGTGGAAGACGCCGTGCACGCTCAAGGGTGCCGAGAGCGGGTTGAGCATGCGTGCAACAGTGTGAAGTGGCACGCGCAGGCCGATGATCTGTTGCAGTTTGAGCAGCTCGGACAAGGTTGGGCTGTAAGCGCGCAGCGGCACGTAGCTCACGTTGTGCTGTTCGAGCTGGGCCTGCGCGTCGGTGAGTGATTCGGCAATGGGCAAGCCGAGCGCTGGCAGCGCGTGTTCGGTGTAGAGGCGGGTCGGGGTGGGGCCTACTTGGCCGTGCAGCAAGACGCGCTGGCCGGACTCTGCGAGTGCTCTGACCGCCAGCAGGTACCAGGGCAAGTGACGGCGCTTGCCGGCGTAGCAGCCCCAGTCGATGTCTGGGCGGGTGCCCTCTGGCACGCTCAGTCGCGCGCGCACAGCGTCGGTGAAGCCGGCGGCTTCTTCTGGGGTTTCTTCGCGCACCCGAATCAACACGAAAAACGCGCCAATTTGTGCCTCTGCACATTTGCCGTCTAGCACCATGCCAAGCGCGGCACGTGCTTCGTCTCGGGTCAGCGGGCGTGAGCCTTTGCGGCCTTTGCCAATGATGCGCAGGTAATCGGTGAAGGGGGTGTCAGTGTCGTCGAGGGGGTTTGGTGCTGGCCTCGGGGAGAATGTGCTTGTTGTCACTGCGCAGTCACGCATCGGGCTGGTGCTGCACTTGCAGAATCAACTTCGTCAACATTCAATCCTTGGGCGCGCAGTTGCGCTGCGAGCCGACTTTGTGTCGCGCCGTTGAACCAGCTTCCACACCCGAGCAAGACCAGGCTCTGTCCTGGTTCAATAAGATTTGTGATCTGCTTGGCAACCACAGTTGCCGTGGGCGCGGCTGCAAGCAAGCTGTGGCGCATGGCGTCGCGGCGGCAGAGTTCGCGCAATGCGTGTGGCACGTGTTTGTCAAAAACCACGGTATTGGCGCATTGCAGTTGACGCAGTTGACCCAAGGTCACTTGGTCGACGTCGCGGTGGCGAAAGTCCGTGAAGATCACGCGCCCGGCCTGGCTGTCTTGACAGGGGCCATGTTCAATCAAGGTGTCGAGTGCCTTGGTGGCGGCGTCGAGGTCACCCGCATACGCGAGCTCCGCCACGCTGCCGTGGTGCGCGGCCTCGTACACTTCCCGGCGCTTGTCAGATTTAATCAGGCGTTTGACCTTGGCGCGGCGGCTGGCGTAGAGCGTGGCGAGCGCGCCGAGAGCGGCTGGCAAAAGGGCTTCAATCTGGCCTTTGATGCTGCGCGCCATGACCGGGGAGGCGCCGCCGGTGCTGATTGCAACCGTGATGGGGTTGCGGTCGACAATGGCGGGCACAGTGAAACTGCACAGGCCCGGGCGGTCGACCACGTTGACTGGAATGCCGCGCGCGATGCAATCGCGGCTGATCGTCTTGGCCACCTCTGGGGTGGCGTCGGCGACGATCACCAGGCGGTAGTCGCCGCTGATCCACGCTTCCGCGGCATCGGTACGTCGGATGTTGCCAGCGTCTAAGGCGGCTTGCAGTTCATCAGACACGCTCTCTGCCATGACCACAACGTCTGCGTCAGCCGCGCTCAGCAAGCGCACCTTGGCGGCTGCTTCCTCGCCGCCACCGACCACCAGACAGGCTTGCTGGCGCAGGTTGAAAAAGGCGGGGAACAGTTTCATGGGGTAACGCTTTCTGTTTGCGGGGCGTGTGTGTTCAGCAAAGCTTGCAGTTCCGGCCTGCAGGAACCGCAGCCGGTGCCGGCGTTGAGCTGCGTGCCCAAGCATTTTACGGTGCGCGCGCTGCCCTGGCGAATCGCGTTGATCAACGTGTTCTCACCCACTGCGTTACAGGCACAGACCATCCGCCCAACGTCCGGTTGGTCTGCCGCCGGCATGCCGGCGAGTAACGCCAGTCGCTGCGAGGCTGAAATGGGTTGATTAAACAGTGTTTGAGTGTAGGTGGCGTCGGGCAAGTCGTCACCGTGAGCGAAGGCGACGAGCGCCAGCAGGTGCTCGCCGTCGAGCAAGGCGGCGCGCAGGGCGCGGGTGTGGCTGTTGCGGTAGACCAACCAGCCGTTGTCTGACGGTTGCGTGCACAGCGCTTGCAGCGCCTCGGGCGTGGGCGCGGAGCCGCTGCCGGCGAGTTCCAGTCGATGAAACCGGTCCTGGGGCACGCGACACCAGTAGTCGGTCTCTGGTGTGTTGGGCGCGCAGGTGCTGATCACGCAGGCTTGCCAGCCGGCATCGAAGGGGTGCAGCGTGACGCGCGCGTGCTTGAAGGCGGGCTGGCCAGAGAACGGGTCGACCGCCGGTGGGATCAGGTCGCAGACGTTGCCGTGGTTGGCGAATTGCCTGTTCCAGTGGATTGGCGCGAAGACCTGGCCTGGTGCGACGCCTTCGTTGATGTGCGCGCGCCCGATGTACTGGCCGTGTGCGTTCTTGAGTGTGACCAAAGCGTGGTCGCTGATGCCGACGCTCCTCGCGTCGTCTGGATGCAGTTCCACATAGGGCTGGTCGCGGTGCTGCAACAGGCGCGCACTCAATGCGGTGCGGGTCATGGTGTGCCACTGGTCACGGCTGCGGCCGGTGTTGAGCGTGAGCGTGTTGTGCGCAGCTGGCATCGGCTGTGGCGTCACTGCCACGCAGTGGGCTCGGCCAGTGGCCGTGAAAAAGCGACCATCTGAGAATGGACGCTGGGGCTCACCCGAGGCGGACAACGGCCAGCGAGTTGGTTGCAGGGTGTCGTATTCGGATTCACTCAACGAGGCCAAAGCGCCGAGATCGAGCGCGCGCGAGCCATCACCGTTCAGAACGTGCGTGAGCTTGGCGTGCTCGCTGAAGACATCGCGCGGGGTCAGGTAGTCGAAGGCCTCGCCAAAGCCCATGGCGGCTGCAACATCACAGACGATGCGCCAGTCTGCTCGCGCCTCGCCAGCTGGGGGGCGAAACGGGCGCTGCCTGGACACGGTGCGCTCAGCGCTGGTGACCGTGCCGTCTTTCTCGCCCCAGCCGAGCGCGGGCAGCAGTACATCGGCGAAGGCCGTGGTGTCGGTGTGGCGCATGCAGTCGGAGACCACCACAAACTCGCATCCAGCCAAGGCCTCGCGCACACGCAGGCTGTCTGGCACGCTCACCGCGGGGTTGGTCGCCATGATCCACACCGCCTTGACCTCGCCTGCGTGGATGGCTTCAAAAAGGTCCACGGCCTTGAGGCCGGCTGTGCGGGCAATGCGCGGTGCCCGCCAGAAGTTGGCAACCGCGTCGGCGTCTTCGAAGTCGCGGTGGGCGGCGAGTTGGTTGGCGAGGCCGCCAACCTCGCGTCCGCCCATGGCGTTGGGCTGGCCTGTGATTGAAAACGGGCCGGTGCCGGGCTTGCCAATGCGCGCGGTGGCGAGGTGGCAGTTGATGATGGCGTTGCCCTTGTCGCTGCCGTTGGTCGATTGGTTGATGCCCATCGAGAAGAGCGTCACAACCTTCTCGGTTCGCGTAAAAAGCTGATAGAAAGCCAGTAGCTGGTCTTCGCTCAATCCGGTGTGTTGCACGACCTGATCAAGGCTGCCATGCGCACGTGCACTTTCGAGAGTGGCGTCAAGGTTGTCGCAGTGTGCGGCGCACCAGTTGGCATCGATGGCGCCCGCCTGCTCGAGGTGGTTGAGCAAGCCGACAAAGAGCCAGTCATCGCTGCCGGGCATGAGCGGCAAGTGCATGTCGGCAATTTGGCAAGTCGCTGTGCGGCGGGGGTCGATCACTACCACCTTGCGGTCCGGGTGTTGCTGTTTGGCCGCGGCGAGGCGTTGGTATAAAACCGGGTGTGCCCATGCGGTGTTCGAGCCGACCAACACCACAAGCTCGGCGTCTTCTACGTCGCTGTATTCGCAGGCGACGATGTCCTCGCCAAAAGCGCGTTTGTGCGCGACCACAGCAGAGGCCATGCACAGCCGGGAATTGGTGTCGATGTTGGCGCTGCCAATGAAGCCCTTCATGAGCTTGTTGGCGACGTAGTAGTCCTCGGTCAGCAGCTGGCCGGAGCCGTAGATCGCGACCGCGTCTGGTCCGTGGGCCTCGATAATCTTGGCAAAGCGCGTCGCGACGCAATTGATCGCGGCATCCCAACTCACGCGTTCGCCGCTGACTTCAGGATGCAGCAAACGACCTTTTAGGCCGACGGTCTCGTGCAGCGCGTTGCCTTTGACGCACACACGCCCCAAGTTGCTCGGGTGGGCTGCAAGCGGGGTGACGCTGTCGGCCTGGGAGTTGAGTTGCAGGCCGCAGCCAACTCCGCAGTAGGGGCAGGTGGTGTCAGCCGCTTGTGTTGTCAACGGTGTCTGCTGCGGTGTGGAGTTGAACTTTGCCGGCAAGGATGCGCGCTGGGCGGCTGCCGACACTGTGCTCTGGTGATTCTAGGCAGACACCATCGCGCAAGCGGTAGTGGTGCTTATAGAGCGGGGAGGCAACGGTTGGCTCGCCGTCGATGTCAGCGATGATGCCGTTGGCCAACACGGCGGCGTTGGCTGCCATCGGGTCGTGGTTGCCGATGGCGAACACTTTGTCGCTGTTGGTGCCGGGCAGGTAGAAAAGTGCGAGTTGGGTGTCGTCGACCAAGGCGGCAACGCCCGCAAAGGGTTGCAGCTCACCGAGTTCGCAGATGTCAGTCCAGTTGGCGGCGTCAGTTGGCATGGCGGTCTAGCTCCATTCGAATCAGCGGTTTGATTTGGCCGCGTTCGCGCGTGAACTCGACGCTCGGGTCGCGCGCGTCGGTGTTTACAAAGGGTTTGAAGTGTTTGAGGCGCTCTGGCGACTGCAAGGTGGTGGTCCACTCACACTGGTAGCTGTCGACGATGCGTGACATTTGGGCTTCGAGTTCTGCACAAATGCCAAGCGTGTCATCCATCACTACCTCACGCAGGTAGTCGAGGCCACCTTCGAGCTTCTCGAGCCAGACGCTGGTGCGTTGCAGGCGGTCACCGGTGCGCACGTAGAACATCAGAACGCGGTCGATCAGCGCAATCAATTCGTCGTCGTTGAGGTCTGTTGCAAAGAGGTCGGCGTGACGTGGGCGCATGCCGCCGTTGCCGCAGACAAAGAGGTTCCAGCCGTTCTCAGTCGCGATCACACCGATGTCTTTACTCTGCGCCTCGGCGCACTCACGGGTGCAACCGGATACGCCCATTTTGATTTTGTGTGGGGCGCGCAGGCCCTTGTAACGGTTCTCAAGCAGAATCGCCATGCCCACCGAATCCTGCACGCCGTAGCGACACCAGGTCGAGCCGACGCAGGATTTTACGGTGCGAAGCGACTTGCCGTAGGCGTGGCCAGTTTCAAAACCGGCGGCCACCAAGCGCTCCCAGATCGCGGGCAAATCGGCTTTCTGCGCTCCGAACAAGTCGATACGCTGGCCGCCCGTGATCTTGGTGTAGAGGTCAAAATCGCGTGCCACTTCGCCAAGCACAATCAGTTTGTCAGGGGTGATCTCGCCGGCGGCTACCCGCGGCACCACTGAGAATGAACCGTTCTTTTGCATGTTGGCGAGGAAGCGGTCGTTGGTGTCTTGCAGCGGCAGGTGCTTGTCTTCGAGGATGTAGTCATTCCACACAGACGCGAGGATACTGGCCACGGCAGGCTTGCAAATCTCACAACCCAAGCCGCTGCCGTGCGTGGCCAGTACGTCTTCAAAGCTCTTGTGCTGATTGACCTGGATCAGGTGAAACAGCTCTTGACGCGTGAAGGCGAAGTGTTTGCACAGGGATTTATCCACGGTGATGCCGCGCGCGATCAATGCCGCTTGAATCACGTCTGTGCTGAGTGCTGCACAACCGCCGCAACCGCTGCTCGCACCGGTGCATTGTTTGACGGCAGCGAGGTCGTGGTGGCCGTCGTCGACTGCCTGGATGATCTGGTCCTTGCTGACGTTGAGGCAAGAGCAGATAGTGGCGGTGTCTGGCAGGCTGTCGGCGCTCAAGCCGCCGCCGTCGCCAGTGTCACCTGCAATCAGGGCAACTGGGTTATCTGGCAGCGCGAGGCCGTTCAATGCGTACTGCAACACCGTGTCGTAGGCGCTGGTATCGCCCACCAGCACGGCGCCGGTCACGGCGTTGTCTTTCAGAACTAATTTGGCGTAAGTGCCGTTGCTGTGGTTTTGCAGGGCGATGGCCGATGCGCCGTCTTCGGCGGCGTGTGCGTCCCCCACAGAACCCACTTCCACCCCGAGCAACTTGAGCTTGGTGCTCATGTCAGCGCCCGAGAAAACAACGTCTCCGCCGGTCAAGGTGGCGGCGGCGGCTTCGGCCATGCGGTAACCGGGCGCAACCAAGCCAAACTGGCGGCCGCCCCAGCTCGCGCACTCGCCGATGGCGAGGATGTCAGGGTGTTCTGTCTGGCAGTTGTCGTCAATCACGATGCCACCGCGCTCGCCAATGGCGAGGCCGCAGCCGCGCGCGAGCTCATCGCGCGCACGGATGCCGGCGGAGAATACAAGCACGTCTGTATCGAGGTGCTCGCCGCTTGCAAACTGCAGGCGGAGCGAGCCATCGGACTGTTTTTCGATGGAGGATGTTGCGGTATCGGTGTGCACGGTGATGCCGAGCGCTTCAATACGCTCGCGCAGCATCTGGCCGCCGTCTGTGTCGAGCTGGACTGGCATCAGGCGCGGTGCGAACTCAACGACATGCGCGTCCAGCCCGAGGTTCTGCAGGGCGTTGGTCGCCTCCAAGCCCAGCAATCCGCCGCCAATCACAACCCCGGTCTTGCCGTTTGCCGCCGCATTCTTGATGGCATCGAGGTCGTCGAGGGTGCGGTACACAAAACACCCGTCGGTCTCGCAGCCTGGAATAGGTGGTACAAAAGGGTAGGAGCCGGTGGCGAGCACCAGTTTGTCAAAATGCACGCTCTCGCCGGAAGAGATGCTCAGCGTTTTGCTGTCCGGGTTAATGGATTCAACTTTGGCATCGGCAAAAAAGTGGATGCCCTTGGCGGCGTAGTCATCCGCACCCGGCATGCGCAATTCGGATTCGGGCGTGCCGTCGACGTATTCTGAAAGGTGTACGCGGTCGTAGGCCGCGCGCGGCTCCTCGCCGTATACCGTGATCTCATAAGTCTCCTGGCCGCCTGATTCACACAAGCGTTCAAGGAAGTTGTGGCCGACCATGCCGTTGCCGACGACCACAAGCTGGGATTTGTTCACGCTGCAATGCCCTCGCAATACGCTTTGCCAAACAGCAGGCGATCGCGCAGGGCGCGCGTGTCGATTCCTCGCTGCAGGAGTTGGTAAAACCAAGGGCCGTCGCGCACATCGCCGTAGAGCATGATGGCTTTGACGCGCCCCTGTTCAAGAATGAGTTTGCGGCGTGCGGGGGTCAGTGGGTCGTCGAAGACCATGACCTGCTCGCCATCGTTGTTCACATCACCGGCAGAAAACACGTCGATGCCAGCCACTTTGAGTTGGGTTGCGTGGTCACGCCGGCGGTAGCGGATGTCATCTCCGTCCACCAGTGCGTGTGCAAGCACCCGTGCGTGGTCGTAAATGGGCGACACCAAGCCCACTGTCTCTCCGGCGCATTCGGCGCACTCGCCGAGGGCGAAGACCGTGGGGTCGGCCGTGCAAAGACGATCATCCACCACAACACCGCGGTTGACCTCGAGTGACGCGGCGGCGGCGAGCTCGGCGCGTGGTGCGATACCGGTCGCAAACACCACTTGAGTCGTCTCAAGTCGGCGGCCAGTGTTCAGCCTTACGCCGGTCACGCTGGTCTCACCTTCAATTTCGCTGAGCTCGCTGTCGAGTTCGACGCGGAGCCCACGTGCTTGCAAATTGGCGAGCAGCAGACGGCCCGCGGCAGCATCAAGCTGCCGGTTGAGCAACCAGCCGTTGCGGTGCACGAGGGTGACCGCTGAGCCGCGTGCGAGCAGGCCAGCTGCGGCCTCGAGGCCGAGCAACCCACCGCCAAATACAACGGTGTGAGCGCCTTTTGGGGTGTCAATAAGGGTTTTGGCGTCGTCCAGTGTTCTAAACGGGTGAACACCCGCCATTTCAGCGTTTGCCGCCTCCGGCAGTCGCGCGCGCGCGCCGGTGGCTAGCACCAATTTGTCGTAGGAGAGGGTGTCGCCGTTGTTTAGACAGACGCGTTGTTGTCGCCGGTCAATGGCATCCACCCGCACGCCGGTCATGAAACGCACGCGGTGGGGCGGGGCCCAATCGGGTTCACGCAGGGAGATGCCGGAGGTGCTGACGTCTCCTGCAAGCACTTGCGAGAGCTGCACGCGGTTGTAGGCCGCGTGTGGCTCGGCACCAATCACCGTCACCGCGAGTGGAAAGGCGGGTGTCAGCTCGCACAGTTCGCCGAGCAAACTGTCTGCAGCAATGCTGTTTCCGACGATCACGATGTGCATCAGGCGACCCCTCTGCTGTCCTCGGCGGTGGCAGCTACAGACTCTGCAGCGGCGTTGTCGCTCGGCTCTGCAGCAGCCGCTGACAGCGGCTCGACCTTGCGTTGTTTCTCGTAGAGAAAGCGCAACAAGGTTTCGCGTTTTTGGTTGTAGACCGGATCGTTGGCGAGAGCCAAGCGTTCGCGCGGGCGCGCGAGCTCAACCGTTTCGATCTCACCGATGGTGGCGGCAGGCCCGTTGGTCATCATCACGATGCGGTCTGAGAGCAGTACCGCCTCGTCGATGTCGTGGGTGATCATGATGACGATGTTTTTCAGTTCGCTGTGAATGCGCATCAACGAATCCTGTAACTGCGCGCGGGTCAAGGCGTCGAGTGCACCGAAGGGCTCGTCCATGAGCAGAATCTTCGGTTCCATCGACAGCGCGCGGGCGATGCCAACGCGTTGTTTCATGCCGCCGGATATCTCGCCCGGCCGTTTGTCCTTAGCGTGGGTCATGTCCACGAGTTCGAGGTTGTGAGCGATCCACTCGTTGCGCTCTGACTTGGACTTGGTTTTCTTAAAGACCACGTCAACAGCGAGTTCGACGTTTTGCCAGACAGTGAGCCAAGGCAAGAGCGAGTGGTTCTGGAACACCACGGCGCGGTCCGGGCCGGGACCGTCGACTTCGCGGCCGTTGACCAGCGCACCGCCGCGCGACCCCGACGTCAGGCCAGCAACGACGTTCATGACCGTGGACTTACCGCAACCAGAGTGACCGATGATCGAGATGAACTCGCCGTCGTGGACGTCGAGGCTCACGTTTTTCAACGCGGTAAAGGTGCCGGTCTTGGTCGGGAACTCGACGTCGAGGGCGCTGATTTGAAGGTATGGGTTATTCATTTGTTGGCTCCCCGGCTAGCGGTTGGCGATTTCAGGGTCCCAGGCGACCCGGCCTAAGAGGAACAGCATGATGCGGTCGAGCGCGAAGCCGATGAGGCCGATGGTGATCACAGCCACCATGATGCGGGCGAGTGATTGAGACGATCCGTTCTGGAATTCGTCCCAGACAAATTTGCCGAGGCCGGGGTTCTGCGCGAGCATCTCGGCTGCGATCAACACCATCCACGCAACGCCAAGTGACAACCGCAATCCGGTGAAGATCATTGGCATGGAAGAGGGCAGTACCACGCGGCGGATGTGAGTCAGACGACCGAGGCGGAGTACCTTGGATACATTTTGCAAGTCCGGGTCAATGTTGGCGACACCGACAGAGGTGTTGATCAGTGTTGGCCACAAGCTGCACAACATCACTGTGACAACTGAATTGATAAACGATTTTTGGAACAGCGGGTCGTCTGTGACATAGACCGCGCTGACCACCATGGTCACCAGCGGCAGCCACGCGAGTGGGGAGACGGGCTTAAAGAGTTGCACCAATGGGTTGACGGCGCTGTTGAGCTTGCGGCTCAAGCCGATCGCGATGCCGCTTGGGATGGCGATCGCGGACGCCAGCACAAAGCCTGTGAGTACGGTGAGAATGCTGGTGATGATCTGGTCAAAGTACGTGGGGTTGCCGGTGTACGCTCGGATCTTGGGGACAAAGGTTGGGTCGCTCTCAAGACGTTTGGCGTTGCGGGCTTCTTGGCGTTCGTAAAAGGCGGCCTCTTTTGTACTTTCGGCACGGTGTTCTTCAACCAGCGCTCCGGCTTGTTCCATCACTTGCGCGGGGCCGGGAAAGGCGCCGAGCGAGGTGTCGATTTGGGCGGCCACTAAGCTCCAGACAACGAGGAATGCGGCAATGCCCATCGTCGGCAGGATCAGCGTCTCGGCCAGCGCGCCGTTGAACCATTTGCCAAGGCGCAACTTCAGCGACGGGGCAGGGGTGGAAAATGCGTCAATAACACTCATCTGTGACTCCGTGGGTTTACGCGTGGTTGGGCGGTGGCGAGGCGGCTAGCGAGCCGCCCCGCCGCTGCCATCACAGCTGGGTGTCGCCTTTGAGTCCGATGGGCATCGAATCGAGGTAGTCGTTCGGCTTGCTGCCGTCGAACACCACGTCGTCGAGGAAATCGTCCTGCGGTGGGCGGTATCCGGTTTCGGTCGCGAAATCCGGGAAGTCACTGGCGGCGAACATGCCTTCGTTGATCAGCTCCTCTGCCGCGACTTTGTAGATGTCAGGACGGTAGACCTGAGCTGCTGTGTCGAAGTACCAACTGTCGGATTTTCCTTCCGAGATCTGACCCCAGCGACGCATTTGCGTGAGGTACCACACAGCGTCGGAGTAGTAGGGGTAGGTCGCGTTGTAGCGGAAGAAGACGTTGAAGTCAGGCACTTCACGGCGGTCACCTTTCTCGTACTCAAAGGTGCCGGTCATGGAGTTTGCGATGACATCGAAGTCGGCGCCAACGTAGTTTGACTGAGACAAGATCTTCACCGCATCGGTGCGGTTGGCGTTGTCGTTCTCATCGAGCCAATAGGCAGCACGGATCAAGGCTTTGACGATGCGCACAGTGGTGTTTGGGTACTTTTCAGAAAACTCTTTGGTGATACCAAACACTTTCTCTGGGTTGTTCTTCCAAATTTCGTAGTCTGTGATCACCGGCACACCGATGCCTTTGAACACCGCCTGCTGGTTCCAAGGCTCGCCGACGCAGTAGCCGTGAATGGTGCCAGCTTCCATGGTGGCGGGCATTTGCGGTGGCGGGGTTACAGACAGCAACACGTCAGCGTCGAGGGTGCCGCTGGTGTCGCCTTTGTGCGGGGCGTAGTAGCCTGGGTGTAAGCCGCCGGCAGCCAGCCAGTAGCGCAGCTCGTAGTTGTGCGTGGAGACCGGGAACACCATGCCCATTTTGAAGGGCTCGCCGTTGTCGGCGTAGGCTTCGACCACTGGCTTGAGTGAGCTGGCGCTGATTGGGTGAACCGGTTTGCCGTCATCGCCCATCGGCACGTGGGGTGTCATGTCTTCCCAGACCTGATTGGACACGGTGATCGCGTTGCCGTTTAGGTCCATGGAGAAGGGGGTGATGATGTCGGCTTTAGTGCCGTAGCCGATGGTCGCCGCCAGTGGTTGGCCTGCGAGCATGTGGGCGCCGTCGAGCTGGCCGTCGATGACGCCGTCAAGCAGCACTTTCCAGTTGGCCTGCGCTTCGAGTTGCACATAGAGGCCTTCGTCTTCGAAGTAGCCGTTCTCGTAGGCAATGGCGAGCGGCGCCATGTCGGTGAGTTTGATGAAGCCGAACTTCAATTCTTCTTTTTCTGGCCAACCGACTTCAGCGACGCTCGGCGCTGAGAGCATGGCTGCAGCCATCGCCACGCCTAATGCCTTGAGGGCTGTTCGTCTCGGGAGTGATGCGCTCATTGATGTGTTGTCCCAAATGGTAAACAGTGAAGTGAAATGAGACGACATGCGTTGAACTTGTGTGCGTTGCGACAGACTTTCGAGGAAAATTGCAAGTGCGATACGTCGTTCAACGCGATGTCGTAACGAGGTAATTGCAGAGTGCGTGCCCAACAATTGGCACGCATTGAATCAATGACTTATCGCCCAAAAGCGTGTGTGGCTGCACAAAGCGCACTATTTTTCGAGGGTGGTTTGAATCGAAACGGTGCGTGCATGCACCGCTCTTGTGCGCAACAAAAGCGAAAAAAAGACATCGTGCGTGGTCGCGGTGCGCGCAGTTGGCCCTCTGTCTGCGCAGTGTCTTTACTGTTGCAAGAGATGGGGTCGCCAGCTGTAAGGCTGTGGCGCGAGATGTTGCTCGCTAACTTGTTGGGTAGGTCGCGACAGAGTGTCGGCGCATCAAAATCTGAGATCTAGGTGTGACTTGTCAGTAGGTTGTTCATCCGGGCTCGATGAACGAAGCTTGGGGTTGCGACATCCTCACAACGACAAAGAGCCCGAATGAACCTACACAAGAATGCCCGACTTACACCCCACGGTCGACTCATACTGGTAAAACGAATCGTTCACCATGGACTCCGGGTCCACGAGGCAGCACAGGCTGCTGGTGTGTCAGTGCGCACAGCTTTCAAGTGGTTGGCTCGTTACCGCGAGGGGGGTGAATCAGCTTTGTATGATCGCCACTCACGGCCCCAGAGCTGCCCCCATGCAACGCCCGCAGAGCTCTGTTCGAGAATCATCGCATTGCGTTACGAGCGTCGAACTCAACGGCAGATTGCAGTCGATCTGGGCGTGTCAACCAGCACCGTCTCGCGTGTGCTCAAACGAGCAGGTCTCTCGCGCCTGAGCGACCTTGAGCCCGCTCCGCCCGTTATACGCTACGAACGAGAACAACCCGGTGAGCTGATTCATCTCGACATCAAGAAGCTGGGCCGTTTCAGGCGTCCAGGGCACCGCTTCACGCCGCCAGCTGGAAAGCACAAATCCCGTGGTGCCGGTTGGGAATACGTGCACGTGGCCATCGACGATCATTCGCGTGTTGCCCACACGACGATACGATCCGACGAGACAAGTACCAGCGCATGTCATGCGTTGACCGCAGCGATGCGCTACTTCCAGTCCCTTGGCGTTGCGGTTAAAGGTGTTCTGACGGACAACGGTTCCTGCTACCGTTCAAAGACATTCCAACGTCTGTGTCGCCGCTTGGGCTTGAAACACGTCTTCACGCGCCCCTACAGACCTCAGACCAACGGTAAAGCCGAGCGCTTCATCCAAACATGCCTTCGCGAGTGGGCGTATGCCCGGGAGTACAGCTGCTCAGAAGAGAGGGCGCGGGCGCTGCGTCCATACCTACATCGCTATAACTGGCACCGACCCCATGCCAGCTTGCAATACAAACCACCAATAACAAGGTTGTCCCTTAATATGAACAACCTACTGGCTTTACACACCTAGGACGCGACGAACGACCACTGCATTGGGCGTTTCACAGACGACCCACACTGGCCCGGTCCCGTATGGGGTCACCCGCTACAGCCCTACCCCGACCCTGAACTTGCAGTCAACGCGTGGCGCGCGCACTTGGCTGAGACGCCCTAGGTGTGTAAAGCCAGTAGGTTGTTCATATTAAGGGACAACCTTGTTATTGGTGGTTTGTATTGCAAGCTGGCATGGGGT
>CALAMQ010000039.1 GCA_937925815.1 uncultured Granulosicoccaceae bacterium
GCAGTGTCTCGTAGGGGCCGATGATGATTTGCTGGCACCCGCTTCGAACAGGCAGCGCGAGGCAAATATCTGGGCCAATGCCGGCGGGTTCACCGAGAGTGATTGCAATGCGTTTTAGCGACAAGTCAGGCACCTCGCACCGAGCGGCTTTTAGCTCGCATCGGGAAACTCGAGGAAGGCTTCGTCTCGCAGGCGTTGTAAATACCGTTCGGTCTCGCGCAGCAGTTTTTCCTGCGCGATGCGCTCGCGGGTCTCGTTGCGCAAGCGCTCGTCGCTAACGTCTTCGCGCTTGCGTTCAAGCACTTCGACGAGGTGCCAGCCAAAGGCGGTGCGAATGGGTGCACTGACGTTGCCCTCAGGCAATGTGCTGACGGCATTTTCAAATTCTGGTGCCATCTCGCCGGGGCCAAACCACGGCAGCAAACCACCTACCAGTGCACTGCTGTAATCCTCAGAATGCCGCTCTGCGAGCTCGGCAAAAGAGCCGTTGCGCTGCAAGTGTTCGCGAAACTCTAAGAGTTGAGCACGCGTGGCGTCGTCATCGCGTACTGGGTTTGAGCGCAACACGATGTGCCGAGCGCGCGTACGCGTGATTTCAGCGCCGGTGTTGTCACGGGTGTCGGTCAGGCGAAAGAGGTGCACGCCCTCGGCGTCGGGCAGTGGGTCGCTGAACCCGCCGACCTCGAGCTCGGCGGTCACGCTGCGAAGCGGAGGTGGCAATTGGTCGAGTGTGCGCCAACCGATCGCGCCGCCGCTGACGGCGACGGACTCCGCGCGCAGCACCGACAGAATTTGTTCACCAGTGCCGCCACTTTGCAGCGCACTGACAACGCGGCGCACTTGCCGTTCGAGCTCTGCGCGGTTGCGCGCGGTGTCTGAAGCGGGGAATGGCACGGAGAAGCGCTCAAGCGCGTATTGCTTGGCAACCAGTTGTTCGCGATTGTTGTCGAGAAATTCGTTTATTTCATTGTCGTTGACGGTGATGGTGCGCAATATCGCGCTCTCGCGCAGGCGCTGTAGCGTGATTTCGTCGCGGACATTCTCGCGCAAGGTATCCCAGCGCATGCCCTCGGCTTCCGCCTGTTGACGAAAATCGCTGATGCCGAGGTTGTTGCGCCGTGCGAGCTGCTCCATGCCTCGGTCGAGCGTGGCTTCGTCAACAGATATGCCGAGACGCTCGGCTTCTTGTTGCTGAAGTGCACGCATTATCAGGCGTTCCAACGCCGCTTTGCGCAGCGGTTCCCCGGCGAGATTGGGGTTTTGCCGACGCAGCAGCTCGCTGGTCTGCGCGAGTTGAGAATCGGTGATTGCGCCGTTGTTCACGAGTGCCACGATGCTGTCTAGCGTCGCGTGCGCGGTGCCGCACATCAAACAGGCGAGAAGGGCAAAAATTTTCATGTTGATCAGCCGACGGCGGAGGATTGCCTGGCACTCAGTAAGGGTCTTTGTAACCAAGAATAGCACGTTCAATTTCACGACCGACGCTGTTGCCAAGCCCACCCAAGCCTTTGAAAATCATCTCGACAGAGAAGGCGTTTTGGTAAGTCTCACCATCGCTAAGATAGTGGCGGGCGCCGCCGCGCAGGGCCCAACAGCAGTTGTCCCACGAGAGGCCGACGAAGCGCTCGATGTTGCGGTCGTCATCGAGTGAGTACTGCCACCGCCCCAGTATGGTCAGATCGTGGCGCACTGCTCTGGCGAAGGAGATATCCAGCTGTTCAAATCGGCCGTCTTCGAGACGGTGGCCGAGATTGAACAGGTTGGCGCCGCGGCGGAATCGCAGATCTAAGCCACTGCGCTCCAATTCACCGGTGTCAGGGGAGAGTTGCACTGTCGCGCGTGTCTGCCAGTCTTTGAGCCCACTGTAGACGAGCTCGCCCACGATGTCGGAGCGCGAGCGCTCGCTGTCCTCAGCTTCAAGTCCGACCTTGCGGTTGTCAAAATAGAAACTGCTGCCGACGCCGTAACGCCAGACCTCGAGTCCCTCGGCATTCAGGTGGCGGCTGCGCACGGCCAGTGAAAGCTGGTTGGCATCGCCGATTCGGTCGCGCCCGGAAAAGCGGTTATCCCTGAAGAGCTGGTCGAAACTGAAATCGTACAGTCCGCTGTCAAAAACCGGCAGTGTGTCTTGGTCTTCATAGGGAACGAACAGGTAGAAGGCCCTGGGCTCTAGCGTGTCTGAGCTGCCGTCCGCGTTGTTGCGCCGCAATTTGAGGCCGGAGTCCAATGACAAGATTGGAACGGTTCGCGCGGGCCGTGTCGACTCCGAGTCATCGGCGTTTTCCAAGCGGTATTTGGTGTGCGCAAGCGTTGTCGCCGCGCTGAAAAATCCCCAGTGCCGATAATATTCGTAGCGCAAGCGGGGCCGCAAATCGAGGCGCACAGTTTCAACGGACTGGTCTCGCTCGAGCTTGACCAACTCGCTGTCCAGTGTCAGCGATACCGGGCCGGGTGGATTCCAGAGCGTGCCTCTGACCACGATCTGCGGCAGCCGTCGGTAGGGTTTGTCCTCTTCGTCAAGGCTGTCGTCGAGGGTCTGGTAGCTCTGCAGCCGAAACAGCGCGTTGATGCTGTTTCGGGTGTAACGAAAATCCACTCTGCGGTCGGCGTGTGTGACGTTTGCAATAACCGAATTTTCGCTTAGGTCCTCGAGATATTCGTTGTCAGAAATGTCTTCAGCTTGTATTTCCGTGCGCAAGTTTGGGGTGATTTTCGCGGCTTGCTCAAGCGACACATATTGTCGGATATCTCCGTACTCGCGGTCATTGACCACGTCGTAGTCGATTGTCCAAGACGAGGCTTTGCCAAGGTAGCGTAATTCGTTGCGAAGTTGCAGGCCGCGTTTACTCATCAAACGCGAGGTTATTGTCGCGTCGAGATTGGGCTTGATGTTCCAATACCAAGGCAGATTCAGTTCCAATCCGCGGTTGTCAGAATTGGCAAATTGTGGATAGAGGAAGCCGGTCTTACGCGCGTCACTCAGTGGCCAGCTTATCCAGGGCAAATACAAGATCGGCACGCCGCCAACCTCAAAGCGCATGTCGGTGGCGGTGCCGACATCGTTCTCTGGGTCGATTTTTATGGTCGAGGCCCGCAGGTCCCACAGGTGTTCGCCCGGTGGACAGCTGGTCAGACTGGCGCCGCTTAGGTCTAGCCGCTGAGACTCCGAGTAGGCCAGTTGTTCCGCCTCGCCGCGCAGGTAATTCTCTGTGTTGGGGAGCTCGAACTGTGCACGCTCAACCAGCAGGGAATTGCTGTTTAGCGCGGCATCAAATTTTTCAGCTTGGACATTCAGTCCCGGCGTTTGGATTTCCGCGCGTCCAGCGCTGCTCACGCGCAGGCTTTGAGTGTCTAACTGGGCTCGGTCAGTCTGCAGCAGTGTGTCGCTGTGGCGCAGTTGAACGTTGCCCTCAAGCGTGAGCACGCCCTGCGGTTGACCAAAAAGTCTGTCTGCGCTCGCTTCAAAAGGCGCACTTGGGTCTGCTGACAGATTGAGGGCGGTGCCGAGTTGGTGTGAGCCGGGCACCAGGCATTCTGCTGCGGACACCGCGCCGGAGCTGGTGGCCAGCAAAAACAAACAGATCTGGCGATTCGCGGGCAGAGGCATGGCGTATGATTGCGGTCTCAGCGTGCCCATTTCGAACAGGTCGAAGTTGGGCGGGTGATTGGCCTGAGGTGCGAGCGGTCTGAGCTCAATTGGGTCTGAGCAACGCCGTGCGGTTACCGTAAAATGTAGCACTTCGAGAGGGGAACCACGTGCAAGCCAAGATGCGCCGCCCGGCGACATTGTGTGCGAGCTGGCAGCGTCACCTAGGCGGTGAATTTGAGCAGCCCTATATGCAATCGCTTTCAGTCTTTTTGCGCGAGCGAAAGCAAGCTGGCGGCGTGGTATTTCCGCGCGGCCGGGATCTGTTTAACGCGTTCAACGCTTGCCCGTTTGATGATGTGAAGGTTGTGGTGCTCGGCCAAGATCCCTATCACGGTCCCAACCAGGCACACGGCTTGAGCTTTTCTGTGCAACCCGGAGTGCCGGTGCCGCCGTCGCTCAAAAATATTTACGCGGAGCTTGAGAGCGATCTCGCGATTCCAGCGGCCAATCACGGTCATTTGCAGGCATGGGCTGATCAAGGTGTCTGTCTTCTCAACAGTGTGCTGAGCGTCGAGCAAGGGCAGGCAGGGGCGCACCAGGGTCGGGGTTGGGAGCGATTCACCGACGCCGCTGTGCGCGCACTGGCTGAGCAACGCGAACAGCTGGTGTTCATGCTCTGGGGCAGCTACGCGCAGAAAAAAGGCCAGTTCATCGACCGGCAACGCCACCTTGTGATCAAGAGCCCGCACCCCTCTCCGCTGTCCGCTTACCGGGGTTTTTTTGGTAGCAAACCTTTTTCACGTTGCAACGCCTATCGCGAGGCCAACGGCCTTGAACCCGTGACCTGGGCGTTGCCCGACTGAGCACAACTGGGATCGGCGGGACGCGCTCAGTTCACTATGCTCTAGGGTCGTCACTCTTTATTTTGTCGGGGTTTGAAGCATGTTCAGCGTCTCCCGTGCCCTGCGCGCGGTGCTTGTGATTGGGGTGGTAACGGGCTGCGGGGGCGCCCTCGCTGACTACAGCAAACACCCCGATGCGAGGGCTCTCGCTGATCGCGTGTTCGAAGCGCACGGCCTCCCGGTTGCCGACACCCTGGATCTGCTCAATGGTCTCTCGCGTTATGACGCCGTGATCGAGGCGATGTCCAAACCGGCTGAGAAAACATTGAACTGGGCGGGCTACCGACCCATCTTCCTCAAGCCAGAACGGGTAGAGCAAGGCGTGGCGTTCTACCGCGAGCACCGTGGCCTGCTTGAACAAGCGGGCGAGCGCTATGGCGTGCCGCCGGCAATCATTGCAGCCATTATTGGCGTTGAGAGCCGTTACGGACGGTTCAAAGGCAAGCACCCGGCACTGCGGTCACTTGCCACGCTCGCTTTTGATTACCCGCGCCGCAGCCCTTTTTTCACCGCTGAACTCGAACACTTCCTGGTGCTGAGCCGCGAAGAAGGCCTCGATCCGCGAGCAGTCAAGGGTTCCTACGCCGCGGCGATGGGGATGCCACAATTCATATCGTCGAGCTACCGCGCCTACGCGGTCGATGGTGATGGCGATGGCAAACGAGACTTGTTCAATAATTTGCACGATGTCACGCACAGCGTTGCCAACTATCTGGCGCGCCACGGCTGGCGCGACGGCGAGCCGGTTGCACGCGAAGTGACGCCCAGTGGGGATGTGATTTCGCTGGTTGAAAAAGGGTACAAGCCCTCGCTCAAGTCGGCCGAGCTGGCTGCGGTCGGTGTTGCGACAGAGCCTGTACACACCGGGGAATACGCGCTTTTGCGCCTCGAGGGTGATCGCGGCGCGGAGCACTGGGTTGCCTACCCCAATTTTTATGTGATTACCCGCTACAACCACAGTCCGTTGTACGCGATGGCGGTATTTCAGCTCTCACAAGCTATAAAGAGTGCACAGAATTAAAAGTGCATGCGTTGCAACGGCCGAGCTCGGCCGGGCGTGTGTACGGGCTTCAACTCAACTTTGGTACAGTTTCATGCGCAATGTGAAATCGGTCTCCTCCGTCTTTGTGATGGCAACCATGTTTCTCACGGGCTGCTCTCTGCTGGCGAACGAGAAGGGATTCGACGAACTCGCCGACGGTGCTGGCCGCATCCTTCAGCCGGCGGATGTGTCCGAGGCGGCACTGTCAAAAGAACCACTTGCCGATTTGGGCAACAAGAGCCCCTATTCGGTCAATGGGCGTTTTTACTACGTGATGGAAGACCCAACGCACTACCGAGCGCGCGGTGTTGCCTCCTGGTATGGCAAGCAGTTTCACGGCAACGCTACCTCTAGCGGTGAAGTTTTTGACATGCATGCACTGACCGCTGCACACCGCAACTTGCCGTTGCCGACCTACCTCGAAGTGACAAACCTCGACAACGGCAAAGTGGCCTACGTCCGCACCAACGACCGCGGTCCCTACGTCGATGACCGACTGATTGACCTCTCATACGGTGCAGCCGTGGCGCTTGGCATGGCAGATACCGGCACCGCAAACGTCGAAGTGCGTGCGGTCACTGGCGATGAAATCGAGCAGGCTAAAGAAGCGGCCTTGGCGAGTGCGGAAGCGGTGCGTGTGGCGGATGGTGTTGTCACTGAAGACACCGGTGAGAACGGTGATGAGGGTGACACGCTCGCAACTGTGATGGTGGCTGCGACTGGCGAGTCAGCCGAGGATGCAACCGGTGCCGACAACAGCGCCGATGGCGAGTCCGACAGCGCGTCAGCTGAAACGCCTCAAACTGAAACTGCTGCTCAATCCTCCGCGACGCCGAGCGCGCCCGCGGCAAGCAGCGGGTCTCGGATGATTCAAATTGGCGCCTTTGGTCGACGTGCCGCGGCGGACTCAGTGCGTGACACCGCACTCGGTGCGGTGCCGAACGCTGGTGTTCAGGTGCTACAAGCCAATCGCAACGGCGCATCCTTGTACCGCGTTCGAGTTGGGCCGGTTGAGACTGCCAACATTGACGCGACGCGGGCATCGCTTGCGACGGCGGGATTCAATCAAGTGGTGGTTCTGCCGGTCAGCGCCGACGGCGGAGATTGTGTGGCGGGCTGCCAGTAAAGTTGTGACAATAGGCAGGCGATTCTGCTTCGCGACACCCCGCGCTGGGGTGTCGCGCGATTCTTCAGCACACAGACTGACAACATGACCAGATCTCTCTTTTTTGGCGCCGCGTTCGCGGCGTTTGGCGGGCTGTTGTTTGCCCCGATGTCTCATTCGGCAGAGGTGCTCAAGCCCTTGCCTGCAGCGCCCGCATTGTCGGCAAAAGCCTATGTGCTCATGGAATATGAGTCGGGTCGGTTGTTGGTGGCGCACAATGAAATTCAGCAGTACGAGCCGGCCAGTCTGACCAAGGTCATGACGCACTACATCGTCAGTGATGAAATTCAGAAAGGCTTGTTGTCTCCCGAACTCGAAGTCACAGTTTCAGAAAAAGCGTGGCGGATGCAGGGCTCAAAAATGTTCATCGAAGTGGGCGACGCTGTGCGCGTCGACCAGCTGATCAAAGGCATGGTGATCCAGTCAGGCAACGACGCGACCGTACAACTGGCCGAAGTCATCGCCGGCAGCGAAGACACATTTGCCGATCTAATGAACCAATACGCCACGCATTTGGGCATGCGTGACACGTCGTTTCGCAACGCCACCGGCATGCCCAACGGCGAGCATCTCACCACTGCTCGTGACTTGGCCACGCTCTCGCAAGCCCTGATACGCGACTTCCCCGAGGCCTACAAGCTGCACTCCGAGCGCGAATTTGAATACAACAACATCAAACAGAAAAACCGCAATGAACTGCTGTGGCGCGATGAGTCGGTAGACGGTTTGAAAACCGGTCACACCAATGCCGCGGGCTACGGTTTGATCGCGTCGGCTGAACGCGATGGCATGCGGTTGATCTCGGTAGTTATGGGCGCCGACAGTGCCCAGAGCCGTATCAGTGAAACCGCCAAATTGTTGAACTACGGCTTTCGCTTTTTTGAGACCAAGCGCTTGTTCAAAGCCGAAGAGGCGATGGACGAAGTGCGGGTGTGGAAGGGCGCGGCGCGCACTGTGCCGGTCGGCATGCTTGAGGAGCTGACCGTCGCCATCCCGCGTGGCCACGGCGACCAACTGGAAAGCAATCTCGAGCTGCGACGTGCGCTCGAAGCCCCGGTTGCCAAAGGTGACGAGCTCGGCGTGCTGGTGGTGCTCTCCGGAGGCGAGGTGCTGGTGGAACAGCCGGTTGTCGCGCTGGAAGATGTCGAGCGCGGCGGTGTTGTCGACATCGCGCGAGACAGTATTTTGCAGGTGTTTGAATAGCGAGCTCAACGATGCGCCCTGATGACACACTGCTCGAATTTCCGTGTGCCTTTGACGTCAAGGCGATGGGCAAACCCGACGGCGACTTCCGCGCTTTGGTCGCGTCGTTGGTGGGCGCGCATGTTCCTGAGCTCGGTGACAAAGACGTCTCTGAAAACGCGAGTTCGGGTGGTAAATACGTCGCTGTGACGGTGCGCGTGCAGGCGCAGAGCCGGGCACAACTCGATGCCATCTACCAGAGCCTGACCGACGAACCGCGCGTGCTGGTGGCGCTCTGATACGGTGGCCGATGCCACGCATTTGATCGTGCGGCAGTTGGGAGAGCTCGATTACACCGTGGCGCAGCGGGCGCAGCGCGCGTTCACCGATGCGCGTCTGCCGGACTCACCCGATGAAGTGTGGGTGTTGTCGCACCCAGCTGTATTCACGCTCGGGCAAGCGGGTAAACCTGAGCACATCCTCGACGCCGGTGACATCCCCATCGTGCACAGTGATCGAGGCGGGCAAGTGACTTACCACGGTCCTGGGCAATTGGTTGTTTACACACTGCTTGATCTCAGACGTCATGGATGGGGCGTGCGCGCCTTGGTGACGCGACTGGAGTCGGCTGTGATAGCCGTGCTGGCTGAGGCCGGCGTGGAGGCCCAGGCGGACCCGAGCGCGCCCGGTGTGTACGTTGACAGCGCTAAAATTGCGGCCTTGGGGTTGCGGATTCGACGTGGCTGCAGTTACCACGGTCTGGCGTTGAATGTGTCACTTGATTTGCAAGTTTATGAACGCATCAATCCCTGTGGGTACGCAGGACTCGCCGTGACACGCACCAGTGACCACGGTATGTTGGCTGATGAGCAAGACCTCGCAGAGGCTTTGGTCACCGAGTTGGCGCGAGACCTCGGCGTCGCCCAGATCGAACGGCGGGATGTCCTGCCGCCGCTGACAAACTGATTGGAACTCGCCATGACAGACGCTAAGCACCGATTTCGCGGTATTCCCATTGTGCAGGGTGAAACGGTGCGTTCGGGTGAGAAGTACGCAACTGACATCGGCTTCACCGCGATCAAAGACGGCGTCAAACGCGTCGCGGTCGCAGCGCCCACCGACGACACCACGCCGCTGCGTAAACCGTCTTGGCTGCGCGCGCGGGTGCCGGGCGGTGGAAAATACAGCGCGGTCAAAGACACCGTGCGCGATCACCGGCTCGCAACGGTGTGCGAGGAATCCAAATGCCCAAATATCGGCGAGTGCTGGAGCGCGGGCACCGCGACGCTCATGGTCATGGGGGCTGTGTGCACGCGAGCCTGCCGGTTTTGCAGTGTGGATACCGGCAACCCGCGCGGCTGGCTGGACCCAGAAGAGCCCGCCAACACCGCGCGTTCAGTGCAGCTTATGGGTCTCAAATACGTGGTGATCACGTCGGTTGACCGCGATGACCTCGACGACGGCGGCGCGGGTCACTACGCCGCGTGCGTACAGGCGATCAAAGCCTTGTGTCCGGACACGGCAGTCGAAGCATTGACCCCAGACTTCGACGGGCGCACGGAGCTGGTAGAGCAGGTGGTCGACTCAGGTTTGGAGGTCTTCGCGCAAAACGTTGAAACCGTCGAGCGTCTGACCCACCCGGTGCGCGACCCACGCGCCGGTTACACCCAGACGCTTGATGTGCTCGCCCACGCCAAAGGCTACCGTCCGGACGTGCTGACCAAGACCAGCCTGATGCTCGGCCTCGGTGAGACTGATGCTGAGGTACTTGAAACAATGGATGATTTGCGAGAGCGCGCGGTCGATGTGCTCACGCTCGGTCAGTATTTACGGCCGACTGCCAATCACCTCCCGGTTGAGCGCTATGTCCACCCGGATGAATTCGCCGCCTTGCGTGAGGCCGGTCTGGAGCGCGGTTTCCGGGAGGTGGTGGCCGGTCCCCTGGTGCGCTCGAGCTACCGCGCTGAGCGGGTTCTAGACGGCAACAATGTTGGCTTGACGACACCCTGATTCACCTGAGAGTGCTCGCTTGAACCCGATGCCCCCCCTCAACACCGAGCGCCGTGATCGGCCGCCGCGGCACAAGCCGTGGTGGCGCCGTCGGCGCCACTGGCTGCTCGCATTGGTGTCGGTGTCGGCCATCGGCTTGCTGGTGTTGACCGTGGTCGCGCTCGAGGCGCTGACCGAGATGGACGCACGCATCGTCAAGGTCATGAACGGCCCGCGCTGGGCCATTCCGGCCCGTGTCTATGGCCGTCCACTGGAACTCTACGTTGGCGCCAAGGTGACACCAACGCTGCTCAAAGAGGAGTTGGGGCGGCTCGGTTACCGCCTCGACGATGCGATTGGTTCAGGCCGTTTTGATGTTCTCGGTGAACGTTGGATCGTGCAGACGCGTGGTTTTGCTTTTCCGGACGGCGCCGAGTCGCCGCGCAGGCTGCAACTCGATTGGGACGGCGAGCAACTGCTCGGCATGCAAAACGGCAACGGCGAAGCACTGGATTTGGTGCGACTCGAACCGCCGCTGATCGGGCGTATTTCACCTGATGAAGCCGAGGACAGGTTGTTGGTCAACTTGGACCAATTACCAGAGGGCTTGATTGAGACCTTGCTCGCAGTGGAAGACTCGCGTTTTTACGATCACCCGGGTCTCTCAGCGCGGGGGATTGCGCGTGCCATGCTTGCTAATATCAAAGCTGGGCGCTTTGTCGCCGGTGGCAGCACAATCACTCAGCAGTTGATCAAGAATTTCTTTCTCAGCAGTGAGCGCACACTCAAGCGCAAACTGACTGAGTGGCCGATGGCGCTGTTACTTGAACGTCGCTACAACAAGGACGAAATTCTTAACGCCTTTGTCAACGAAGTGTACTTTGCACAAGACCGAAGCCGCGCTGTGCACGGATTTGGCCTCGCGAGTTTGTATTTTTTTGGCATTCCTGTGCAGGAGTTGCAAATACACCAAACGGCTCTGCTGGTCGGATTGCTCAAGGGGCCGAGTTATTTCGACCCCATCCGCAGGCCTGAGCGCGCCCGCGCCCGTCGCGATGTGGTGCTGAGTGTGATGCTGCGCGACGGCATTATTGATCAACGAAGTTTTGATCGTGCAATCGCGTTACCCGTGACCGCAGGCTCGCACCGCGACGCTGTCGGTCAGCCGGCCTTTGTCGATCTTGTGCGCAAGCAACTCGCAGAGAATTACGATTTGGCGGATTTGCAACAAGATGGGTTGAGTGTCTTCACAGGCTTTGATCCGGCTGTGCAGAGTGCACTGGAGACGGCGGCGGAGGCGCGTTTGGCGGTCTTTGACGCAGCGGACCAGGCGGCGGGCAACGCTGGTGAATCGCTGGAACTGGCGTCGGTGATCACATCGGTTGCCAACGGCGAAGTGCTCGCGTTGCTCGGTGGGCGGGCTGCGCGTTTTGCCGGCTATAACCGCGCACTGGACGCAACCCGTCAGGTTGGGTCCTTGGTCAAGCCCGCGGTTTACCTCAGCGCTTTGTCTCAACCCGCGCGCTGGCAACTGTCGACTCAAATTGAGGATGCGCCAACCGATGTTCTGTTGGCAGATGGATCCGTCTGGTCTCCCGATAATATCAACGGTCAGAGTGCGGGCGACGTCAGTTTGCTCGAAGCCCTCACGCGTTCCTTGAACCAGGCCACGGTCGCGCTCGGTATGGAGGTTGGGGTCGAAGAGGTTGTGCAAACGCTGCGTCGTCTCGGGCTCGACCGCGAGGTGCCGCCCTTGCCATCTTTGTTGCTCGGCGCCGTCGAACTCACACCGCTGGAAGTCGCTCAGCTCTATCAAACAGTTGCCTCAGACGGTTTCAGTACGCCACTGCGAGCGATACGCTCGGTGGTGTCGCGCTCGGGTGAGGTGTTGCAGCGCTACCCCTTTCGCGTCAAACGCGAGGTGCCCGCAGAGACCTTGCACTTGCTGCAATACGCGCTCGTCAATGTCATGCGCGAGGGCTCTGGGCGGCGCGCCTACTGGCGTCTGCCGGAGTCTTTGGATTTTGCAGGGAAAACCGGCACCAGCAACGACTTGCGCGACAGTTGGTTTGCCGGTTTTGGTGGCGACTACCTCGGTGTGGTGTGGCTCGGACGAGATGACAACCTCAGCACCGGTTTGACCGGCAGCCGTGGCGCCTTGAGTGTGTGGCGAGACACCTTTGCCGCACTCGGTGATCGAGGATTGCAGTTGACCACCCCGAATTCAGTTGAGTACCACTGGACAGATCTCAGCAACGGGCGTGCGATCGATGCACAATGCGACGGTGCGCGGTATATTCCCTACGTGCGAGGCAGTGAGCCGCTGCCCGCCGAGAACACCCGATTCTTTGCCCGGTGCCCGAATCAGTGAATTGCGACAGTCGAGAAACCCAAGTTCGAGTTGTGATGCGGTGCCTGTCAGGTTCCGCACTGGTCTTATTGCTGCAAAGCTGCACGCTGCCCTTGGAGTTGCCGAGCCCGCCGCCGTTCCCCGCGCCTGAGACTGTTGTTTTGCCCGAAACTGAAACCCTGCCTGCACGGCCAGCCACACCCGTTGCCAAGCCTGTAACTGCGGCGGAGTCACTGCGTGCCAGAGCCGTGGTCGCCCAGGAAAACGGGGATTTTGCGCAAGCCTTGGCGCTGCTTGAACGGGCGCAGCGCATCGCGCCACGCGACGGCGCGATTTACCGTGATATGGCGAGTGCTCACCGCGCCGCCGGTCGTGAAGACCTCGCTTGCCAATTTGCGCGCAAGGGCTTGTCGGTGCCGGTTGATGCGGACGTCGGCGACGCGCTACTGGCCCAGCTCGACAACTGCTGATCCAAGCGTGGCTTGAGACGCTCTTGTTCTAGCCTTTTTGCTGCAATTGCAGTGCGAGTAGCTTCCTGACCATCTCAATGCGTTGCGCGTTGGCTCCGAGGTCTTTCAGTCCGAAGCGCGAAGCGCTGCGAATGGCAATTTCATCGGCTTCCCGGCGCCACAACAGCTCGAGGTCATCGCGGTAGTTCATCAAAGGCGTGCGCGCTTCGAAGTGGACGTGGTCGCCTTCGCGCTTTAGGACCTTGTAGCCCGGCAGTGAGGCTACAGTATCGATAAATTGCTGCCACTGCGTCTCGCTTGCGGCGGGGAACGCCAGTGGTTGCACGTCTGCCGCCGCTGAACTCTGGCAGTTGTCTGCGCTGGTGCAGCGAGCGAGATCACCGTCAACAACACCGCCAGCTGCTGAGCGGGTTGTGAGCAAAGGCACCACCAGCGCGCGCATCAGCGACCAGATAAGCAAAGGTGTGATGAGGAGGATCAGTGCCGTTTTCATGGGCTGAGGCGTTCCGTTGACCAACGCTCTACATCTAGGCTAAATCGAATGCGGTCGTGCAGGCGGCTGGTGCGGCCCTGCCAGAATTCGAACTCACGGGCCTGCAACCTGTAACCACCCCAGCGCGCAGGGCGCGCAATGGGGTTATCGGCGTGTTCTGTGGCGAGTGCGTCGACGGCGTCTTCGAGTACCGCTCTGTTGGCGATCACGCGGCTCTGGTGTGATGCCGCAGCCGAGTGTTGGCTACCGGCTGGCCGCGATGCGAAGTAGGCGTCAGCGTCAGCGTCTGGCAGGCGTTCTACGTTGCCTGCAATACGAATTTGGCGGTGCAGCGTCGGCCAGTAAAATAACAGCGCCGCGCGCGGATTGGCCGCAAGTTCCTGGCCCTTTTGGCTCTCGGTGTCGGTGTACCAGCAAAAGCCGTGGTCGTCGAAATGTTTGAGCAACACCACGCGTGCAGACGGCACACCCTCGGCATCGGCGGTGGCGAGGGTCATGGCGGTGAAATCGTATTGGCCGTGCGCGTTGGCGTCGTCCAGCCAACGTTCAAACAGCGCGAGCGGTGTACCGGGCAAGTCCACTTCATCCAAACCTACGTTGCCGTAGTCGTTGCGGGTGTCTCGCTGGTCGCGCAAGTCACTCATCGGGGCGTACCCATCGTGTTGTGGTTCCAAGCACGTCAGTGTACACCCGCGCGCGGTCGTTGAATCTGCGGCGTGCGTGTAAAATGGGGTAAATACCACGCCACGTATGAGCTGCACTGGAGAATCGCATGCCGTCGTTTGATGTTGTCTCAGAGGTCGATGCCCACGAATTGCAAAATGCGATCGATCAAGTCAACCGTGAAATCGGAACCCGTTTTGACTTCAAAGGCGCTGATGCGCGCGTGGATTTAAGTGCGCCGGTGCTGACCCTGTCTGCGCAGAGTGATTTTCAGGTTAAGCAGATTCGCCCCATGCTCTATGAAAGGCTCGCCAAGCGCGGCATTGACGTGCAATGCCTGGACGAGGGCGCAGTCGAACCCACGGGCCAACGCGCACGCCAGCTGATCACGGTGCGAGAGGGTGTCGACAAGGACCTCGCGCGGGTGATCGTCAAGCGCATCAAAGAGAGCAAGCTCAAAGTGCAGGCGGCGGTCCAGGGTGAACAGGTGCGCGTGACCGGCAAAAAGCGCGACGATCTGCAAGCGGTAATGCAATTGCTGCGCAATGCTGAGCTCAAACAACCGTTGCAGTTCACAAACTTTCGCGATTGAGTTGCCCCACACTCTGCTTGACGCTACTCTGGCGCGGTTCTCGGGGCGGGGTGGAATTCCCCACCGGCGGTAACAGGGAGCTCTCCAGTGAGACTGGTGGCACTCTCTGAAAGCCCGCGAGCGCTCGAACGATCTGTTCGAGGTCAGCAGATCCAGTGCGATTCTGGAGCCGACGGTGAGACGCTGGTGCAGCAAAGCAGCATAGGTGTCCGACAGTCCGGAAGTGAGAGAACACGCCGACACCGTGTTGTCAGCGCGCATTGGCTGCGCGTGCAGTGCGTTGTAACGGCTGTTGTCGCCCCGAATTTTTGAATTGAATCGGGGATGTCCATGTCACTCAAAACCACTCGTATCGCGTTCATCCGGGCCCGATGGCACGCTGAAATAGTCGATCAATCTCTGGTGGGATTTCGCGCGCGCGCCGCCCACGTTGGCTTGGATGCTGAAAAGATGGGCGTCTTCGATGTGCCGGGCGCCTTTGAAATGCCGCTGTTGGCCAAGCGCCTGGCCAAATCGGGTGAGTGGGACGCGATTGTCGCGGCGGCGCTGGTCGTCGACGGTGGCATCTACCGCCACGACTTCGTCGCCCAAGCGGTGGTTGAGGGGTTGATGCGGGTGCAGTTGGACACCGATGTACCGGTGTTCTCGGTGTCATTGACCCCGCACCATTTTCACGAAGGCGAGTACCACCACGAGCAATTTCACAGGCATTTCGTGCTCAAAGGCGAAGAGGCGGCCAATGCCGTTTCGGCGCAGCTCACAGCACTTGCTGGGGTCTAGTCAGCGCTTTTTGCTGTGCGTTGCCTGAAGCCAGCGGTCGAGCTGGTTGGCAAATTGTTGGCGGTCTGATTGGTTCAGTGGCGGTGCGCCGCCGGTGTCGACACCGCTCGAGCGCAGGGTGTCCATGAAGTCGCGCATTTGCAAGCGTGCGCGCACGTTCGCTTCAGTGTAGCGCTCGCCCCTGGGGTTTAAACCAGTGGCACCGCGCGCCACAACGTCCGCGGCGAGCGGGATATCGGATGTGATCACCAAGTCACCGGGTTCACAGCGCCGCGCGATTTCGTGGTCGGCAACGTCAAAACCACTTTCCACCTGGCGCATGTGCACATGTGGAGAGCGCGGCAAGGGCAGGCTGTGGTTCGCGATGAACACAGTTCTGGTCGCGGTGCGCTCGGCCGCGCGGCAGAGGATCTCGCGAATGACCACTGGGCAGGCGTCGGCGTCGACCCAAATGGTTGGGCTCGGTTGATCTGTCATGTTGCGTTGGCCGCGAGTAGGGCGCCACCGTAGATGTCGTAGCGTGTGTTGGTGCTTTGCACGGTGCCGCTCGGCGCCGGCCCGTCGATGCGCGGCGCTTTGAGCGGGCGTTTGACCACCACGCGCTTCGTCGCGAGCGCGCAGGCTGCGTGCAAGAGCTGGTCGCTGTCGGTGTCTGGGCCTGCGAGATATTGCAAGCGTGCCAGCGCTTTGCTGTTGGCGGCTTTTTTGGCGCGGTGTGGGTACATGGGGTCGAGGTAGATCACCTCCGGTGGAGTCTTGCGCCAGCGCCCGAGCAGGGTGATGGCATCGCCCTCAAGCAGGGTCATGCGAGCGGCGATCTCGGCGGTATCAAAGTGGATTTCAGCCGCTTGTATGGCGCGTTTGAGCGCGTTGAAGGCTTCGGGGACACGCTCGATCAGCGTCACATGACAACCGAGGGTTGCCAGCACAAAAGCGTCAGTGCCCGCGCCTGCGGTGGCGTCGACAACGCGCAAAGCCGTCTCGCTCTTGATGCCCACGGCGCGCGCCAAGGCCTGGCCAAGGCCGCCGCCGAAGCGCCGGCGGTGCGCCATGCGGCCACCGACGAAATCAATCGCGAGTGGCGTTGTGTCGTTGGCCTTATTCAGAGCGGCTTTGCGTGTGGCGAATGTCTTTGCCGTGCACGAGGTAGACGACGTATTCGCAGATGTTGTTGGCGTGGTCACCGATGCGCTCAAGCGCGCGCGCGCACCAGCTCACTTCGAGGATGTTCCGCACCTCGCGCGGGTCTTCCATCATGTGCGAAATCAGCAAGCGCGAGAGCGTGTCGTATTCGCGGTCGATGTCACCGTCTTGCTTGGCGGTTTTCAACGCCGCGTTCACGTCCATGCGGGCGAAGGCGTCGAGGGTGTCGCGCAGCACCGCTTTGACGTGCTCACCGAGGTGGCGCAGCTCGGCGTAGTAGGCGGGCCGGCGCGACTGTGATGACAATGAGATAGCAACCCGACCGAGCTTTTCGGCCTCGTCGCCGATGCGCTCGAGATCGGTGATGGTCTTGATCACCATGACCACCAATCGCAGGTCGGAAGCGGCCGGTTGACGGCGCGCGAGCACTTGCGTGCAGAGCTCGTCAATCTCGACTTCCATTGCGTTGATCTGGTGGTCTTTGTTGACCACTTGTTCACCGAGTTCGCTGTCAAATTCGAGCAGCGCTTTGAGGCCGTTGTTCACTTGCTGTTCGACCAGTCCACCCATTTGCAACACACGGTTGCGCACGTCTTCGAGTTCTTCGTTGAACCGGTGTGAGGTGTGTTGGGTCAGGTTGAGGTTGTCCATGCCATGTCCATCCATTATCCGAACCGTCCAGTGATGTAATTTTCAGTCAATTGGTGCGTTGGGTTGGTGAAGATGTCGTTGGTGACACCCACTTCAACCAAGCGCCCAAGGTGAAAATAAGCGGTGCGGTCGGACACGCGCGCCGCTTGCTGCATCGAGTGGGTGACGATGGCAATTGTGTAGTTCTTGCCAAGTTCATCGATGAGCTCTTCGATTTTTGCTGTTGCGATGGGATCGAGCGCTGAGCATGGCTCGTCCATGAGGATGACTTCTGGGCTGACCGCGATGGTGCGCGCAATGCACAGCCGCTGCTGTTGGCCACCTGACAAGCCGGTGCCGGGCTTGTCAAGTCGATCCTTAACTTCTTCCCACAGGCTCGCCCGTCGCAAGCTCTGTTCAACGATATCGTCAAGCGTAGATTTGCTCGACGCCAAGCCGTGAATGCGCGGGCCGTAGGCAACGTTGTCGTAGATAGTCTTGGGGAAGGGGTTGGGTTTTTGGAACACAATGCCAACCCGCGCGCGAAGCAACACCACGTCTTGACTGCGGTCGTAGATGTCCTCGCCGTCGAGCGTGAGCGAGCCTGACACATTGCAGATTTCTATGGTGTCGTTCATGCGGTTTAAGCACCGCAAGAAGGTGGACTTGCCGCAACCCGAGGGCCCAATCATGGCCATGACTTCGTTCTTGCCAAGGTCCAGACTCACGCCGTGGATCGCTTGTGCCGTGCCGTAGTGCACGTCGACGTCGGTCATGCTCATTTTGGCATCGGCGACGCGAACGTCACCGACGGTGCCGGTGAAGCTCGCCAGTTGCGCGTCGAGGTCTGGCGCTTCGGCTGTGGTCGCGGCGCTTTCGGTGCTCGGCGTCGGTGGGGCAGTGTAAGTACTCATCTTGACTGTCTCATGCGTGTGTCAGCGCTCACCAGCTGCGCTCGAAACGCTTGCGCAGGTACACCGCAAACGCGTTCATCAAAACCAAGAAAACCAACAACACCACGATGGCGGCCGAGGTGCGCTCGGTGAAGGCGCGCTCGGGGCTGTCAGACCAGAGATAGACCTGCACCGGCAATACCGTCGCGGGGTCTGTGATGCCTTGCGGCACATCGACAATGAAGGCCACCATCCCGATCATCAGCAAGGGCGCAGTCTCACCCAGCGCTTGTGCCATACCGATGATGGTGCCGGTCAGGATGCCGGGCATCGCCAGTGGCAGGACGTGGTGCGTGATCGCTTGCATGCGGGATGCGCCGAGGCCGAGCGCGGCGTCTGCAATCGACGGCGGCACCGATTTGATCGCGGCGCGGCTCGCGATGATGATTGTCGGCAAGGTCATCAGCGAGAGCACAATGCCGCCAACCAGCGGTGCTGAGCGCGGCAAGTGCAGAAAATTGATAAACACCGCGACGCCGAGCAGACCGAACACGATAGAGGGCACGGCAGCGAGGTTGTTGATATTGACCTCGATCAGATCGGTGAACCGGTTGCGCGTGGCGAAACTCTCGAGGTAGATCGCGGCGGCAACCCCGATCGGGAACGAGAGCGCAAGGGTCACAATCAAGGTGTAGAAACTGCCGACTAGGGCGCCGCGAACACCGGCGAGTTCCGGTTCGCGTGAATCACCGTTCTGGAATAGTACCCAGTTGAAGGTGGTCTTGATGCGCTCTTGTGCCTTGAGTTCATCGAGCCATGCCACCTGAAAGTCCTTAAAGCGGCGGTCAGACTCGGGCACGGCTTGCAGTTTTTTGGATTTGCGGTAAGTGTCGAGGTCGTCGTCCGCGAGCACCCACAGGCTGTGGCGTGTGCCAATCAGCTCGGGGTCGCCCGCGACTGCTTCAGCCACGGTGAATTCTGCCTCGGCACTGACCAACTGGTAGAGCGCGCGTTTCTCGCTGCGGCTGCTGACCTCTGGGAAGAGGTCGAGCAAGCCCTGGCGCACCGCTCGGTTGTAGCGGGCTTTGGCAATGGCGTCGGCGTCAGGGTTGTCATCGAGGCGCAACACGTCCGGCATCAAGGGCACGTCGAGCTTCACATAGGTGGTGGTGAAAGCGGGCAAGGCCTTGGTCACGATGTTGCCGAGCAGGAGAACCAGGAACGCGCCGGATGCCATCACGGAAAGCAGGCCCATCATGTGAAAGCGTCGCTCGCGCGCGTAGCGCTTGGCGAGACTCGCGCGGACGGTTTCTGTGGTCTGAGTCATTGCGGCGTTACTCGTACTGTTCGCGGTATTTGCGCACAACATGAAGCGCAATCACATTGAGCACCAGCGTGGTGCAGAACAACATTAAGCCCAGCGCGAAGGCCGCCAGGGTTTTGGCTGAATCAAATTCTTGGTCGCCGGTGAGCAGGGTCACGATTTGCACGGTGACGGTGGTGACCGCCTCGAGCGGGTTGATCGTGAGGTTGGCGGACAATCCCGCCGCCATGACCACGATCATGGTCTCGCCGATGGCGCGCGAGGCCGCGAGCAAAATCGAACCGACAATGCCCGGCAGTGCCGCTGGAATCACAACGTGCCGGATGGTCTCGGACTTGGTGGCACCCAGACCGAAGGAGCCGTCGCGCAGTGCCTGAGGCACGGCTTTGATCACATCATCTGACAGTGACGAGACAAAGGGGATGATCATGATGCCCATCACCAGGCCCGCGGCGAGTGCACTTTCGGAGGCGACGCTCAAGCCGATCGATTCTCCGAATCGGCGCAGGGCCGGCGCCACGGTGAGCACCGCGAAAAAGCCGTAGACAACCGTTGGGATACCGGCCAGCACTTCCATCACAGGTTTAGCGACCGAACGCACATTGGCGTGCGCGTACTCGGACAGGTAGATCGCCGACATCAGGCCAATGGGCACCGCGACGGTCAGCGCGATGGCGGAGATCAGCAAGGTGCCAACAAATAGGGGGATTGCGCCAAAAGAACCGGTCGCGCCAACTTGGTCTGCACGGATGGCGGTTTGCGGGCTCCACACCGTGCCAAAGAGGAAATCGGTCGGCGGAATCTCGCGAAAGAACTGCAGCGCCTCGAACAACACCGACAGCACGATGCCAAGGGTGGTCAAGATTGCAACCGAGGCGCTGGTGGCGAGGACACCGAGCATGAATCGCTCAACCCGAACACGGGCGCGCAGCGTCTTGGTGATGCGCGAGCAAGCGTAGGCGGTTCCGATCACCGCGAGTGCAATGGCCAAGAGGCTGCGCAGGGAGGTCGACTGCGCTTGGAGTTGTTGATATTGCGAAGCGAGCCCTTGCAAGACGGGATCGGTCTCGCTCTCTATCCGGCCGCTCTGTACGAGATTCTGTGCCTGGTTGAGGATCAGGTTGATGTTTGCGCCTTCAACCGCGGCGGGGTCGAGTTGGGCCGCCACATGGCGGTCGATCAGCGGCCCCTCGAGCACGCCCCAGAGCACCAACAGCACGAGGGCTGGCACCACACACCAAATGGCCGCGAGCGCGCCGTAGTGGGCGGGCAATGAGTGCAACTGGCTGACGTTGCGCCAACCGCCGACGGTTTGCAGCGACCGGCGCCTGGCGTAGAGGTAGGCCGCAACGGTGAGCACCAGCAGCAGCAGAATCAGGGTGGATAGGGCCATGGTGGTATTGATGCGTTAACTGACGGGGAAACAGCGGGTCCAGTGTACCAATCAGGCGGCCCAATGTCGGGCAAATGATCGGGACACAAAAAAGACTCGCCGGTGTGGCGAGTCTTCAGTCTTGGACGTCACCCGATTGCCGTTAGAGCGATTCCAGCGGCGTGCCTTCGTTCGCGCGCGTAGTCACGTCTTCGTAGGCGTCATCGTCGAGCGGGATCAGGCCGCGGTCAGTGAGGTAGCCCTCGGGGCCCATGGTGTCGATGTCAGTGAATTCAGCCACGAATTCCGCGACGCCTGGAATCTGGCCCATGTGCGCTTTCTTGACGTAGAAGTAGAGCGGGCGAGAGACGGGGTAGTCGCCGTCGGCAATGGAGTCAAACGTTGGCTCCACGCCGTCAACGAGTGAACCCTGGACTTTGTCCGCGTTCTGCTCGAGGAAGGAGTAACCGAAGACGCCGAGCGCCGCTGGGTTGGCTTCGAGCTTCTGCACGATTAGGTTGTCGTTTTCGCCAGCTTCAATGTACACGCCGTCTTCACGCACGCCGTGGCAATACGCTTTGAAGGTGTCTTTATCCATTGCTTTGACGAAATCGAAGGATTCACAGCCGGCTTCCATGACCAGTTCAACGAACGCGTCGCGGGTGCCAGATGTTGGTGGCGGCCCGATCACTTCGATGGCTTTGGCAGGCAGCTCTGGGTTGACGTCTGACCACAGGGTGTAGGGGTTGTCGACCATGGTCTCTGAGCCGTCGGGGTTGGGCACCTGCTTGGCGAGCGCGAGGTAGATGTCTTTGCGGCTCAGTGAATAGTTTTCTGCCGACTTGGCGTTGGCGATGGCGATGCCGTCGTATCCAATCAACACTTCGATCACTTCGGTGACGCCATTTGCCATGCAGCTGTCGAGCTCGGATTGCTTGATGCGGCGTGATGCGTTGGTGATGTCCGGGGTGCCAACACCCAGTCCGGTGCAAAACAGCTTCATACCACCGCCGGAGCCTGTTGACTCAATCTTGGGGGTTTTGAAGTCGCTGTTGCGGCCGAAGCGCTCGGCGACCACGGTCGCAAACGGGAACACTGTTGAAGAACCGACTACTTCGATGTAATCACGGCTGGCGGCGGCGGATTGGCTGGTCAGGGCTATCGCGGCCGCAACCAAGCTGATTGACAGTGTCTTCACAGTTATCTCCAGTGAAAGTTAGCGTTAAATGAGATGACGGGATGCAGAGTAGGCTGTCTTCATGACAGCAATATGACAACAGTCATCGCAGTGTCTCAGCGCGCGCGCTCGGCTGGGAAATGGGCGGTGAAGGTGCTGCCCTGTCCGACGGTGCTGGCAATGTGGAGGTCGCCGTCGTGGCGGTTGAGCGTGTGTTTGACGATCGACAATCCGAGCCCCGTGCCGCCAAACTCCCGCGAACGGCCGGCGTCCACACGGTAAAACCGCTCTGTCAGATGGTGTAAGTGTTCCGGCGCGATGCCTTCGCCGTTGTCTTGGATGCTCAGAGTCAGCTCGCCGAGTGAATTGCGTCCCCAGGTCACCGTGATTTCGCTGTCCGGGTCGCTGTGTCGCAAGGCGTTGTCGAGCAGATTTTGCACAATGCTCATGATTTCGGTGGTGCGCCCGCGCAGTTTCAGCGCTGGGTCCATCGCGAGCGTGATGCGTCGGTTGCTTGCCTTGGGCGAGCGCGCGAGGGCGTCGACCAAGGACGCGGTTTCGGCGGCGACGTCGATGTCGTCGCACTGCTTGTCTTGCAGCTGCGTGTTCTCGAGGCTGGTCAAGGTGAGCAAGTCTTCGACAATCGCCAGCATGCGGCTGGATTCGCGCGACACACTGCGCAGCGATCGCTCGGACTCGGGGTCGAGATCGGGGTTGTCGAGCAGCAGTTCTAAGTGCCCTGTCACTGTGGTCAACGGCGTGCGCAATTCGTGCGAGGCATTGGCGACGAAGGACTGGCGCATCTCTTGGGCGGCGAGAATGGTGGAGATGTCATGCGCCACCAAGAGTGCGCCCTTGCCAAAGCGTGACAAGCGCAGCGTCAAACGCACCGTCTCGTCTTGGGGTGAGCGAATCTGAGTCTTTCTGACCGGGTCATCTTGCTCAAAGAGCTGTTGTACGCCGGGGTCTCTGAGTAGGTTGTCGACACGCTGGCCCCGATCCAATACACCGTCGATGCCAAGCAGCTCACGCGCTTTTCGATTGGCCCACTGAATCTGCCGTTGATTGTCGATCAATACCGCAGCGTCGGGCAGGGCCTCGGCGGAGTCCCGGTAGCGTTTGAGCAGTTGGTTGAAATCTTTGCGGGTCTTGCGGTTCTGCTGGCGTTCGCGGTGAATTTGGCTGACTAAAAAAGACCACAGCCCCTCGTAGACCGCGGGCTCAGAACGCAGCCCAGACAGCCAGCGCGCCACTTGCGTGCCGCGCCAGACGTTGTACCCCGCCAACCCAATACCACTGACCGCGTAGCACAGTGCCCAATGGCCACTGATCGCGCCGAGTACGGTTGCACCAATCGCCACGCTAGCGAGTCGGCTGCGTTCGAAACTGATCGCTTGTTGCATGGGTTCGGGGCTCTGGGGACAGCCCGGCAGGTGCCAGGCGAGGAAGGCGTTCGCGGTGCTCGCACGCGATTGTCGTGCAAAGCCGCTTTGTCCGCAAAGACTCGGTCAAATTCGCCTGGGGCGTCAGCTCAAGCCGAGGCGGTAGCCCGCGCCGCGGACGGTCTGGATCAAGTCGTCAGCGCCGGCAGGCTTGAGTGCCTTGCGCAGCCTGAGGATGTGCACATCCACCGTGCGCTCCTCTATGTCTGTGGCGCGGCCCCAGATGTGGTCGAGCAATTGCCCGCGGCTGTAGACGCGCTCAGGGTTGGCGGCGAGAAAGCTCAGCAACTGGAAATCGCGCTGTCCGAGGGAGAGCGGCTCGCCGTCGACGTAGGCGCGCAGCGCGTCGAAATCGAGGGTCAGGTTGGCGACTTGCAAAACGCCTTTGTCTCCGCCGCCGCTGCGCCGCAACAGCGCGTTGATGCGCGACATCAGTTCGCGCGGCGAGAAAGGTTTGTTGATGTAGTCGTCGGCGCCGGCGTCGAGGCCGCTGATGATGTCGGATTCTTGGGTGCGAGCGGTCAGCATGATCACGGGCAGGGCGCTGGTGGCGTCGTCGCGGCGCAGCCGACGGATCAATTCGAGGCCGCTCATACCCGGCAACATCCAGTCGACCAGCGCGAGGTCAACGGTCTGATTGGCGAGCAGGCGCTCTGCGGCGGCGGCGTCGGTCGCCAACAGCGGTGTGTGGTTGCTTCGCGAGACCGTGATCGCGAGCACTTCGGCGATGCCGGGTTCGTCCTCGACGATTAAAATGCGCGCAGACATGAGGGCCTTTCCGTCCTAGTGACAACGCTATTGTGTCGCGGCAACTGTGACACGGGTGTGACAAGCATACGATAGCGCAGAGTGTGCTTGCTGAGCGTGCCCAGATACACGACAATAGATGGTTCGACGGTGGGCCGTGCCGGTCCTCTCGCGGCGATAGGTCGTAAACCCCGCCAGGCCCGGAAGGGAGCAACGGTAGCGACTGACTCGGGCGCCGGGATGTGGCTGGTGCGGTGCACCTCCACCGTTTACCGCCGGCGCCCATCCCGAGCGCCAGGGCAGAAGGTGGCTGCATCCCCCATGAGTTATCAGGTCCTCGCGCGCAAATGGCGTCCCCGGTCGTTCGCTGAGGTCGCAGGTCAAGAGCACGTTCTGCGCGCCCTGATCAACGCCCTCGACACCGGCCGTCTGCATCACGCCTACCTCTTCACCGGCACCCGCGGCGTCGGCAAGACCACGCTCGCGCGCATTTTGGCCAAGTGCCTGAACTGCGAGACCGGCGTGACCTCGAGTCCCTGTGGCAGCTGTCGCGCGTGCACCGAGATCGACGAGGGCCGGTTCCTCGACCTGATCGAAATCGACGCGGCCTCGCGCACCGGCGTGGACGACACCCGAGATCTGCTCGACAACGTTGCCTACGCGCCGAGTATGGGCCGGTTTAAGGTGTACCTGATCGATGAGGTGCACATGTTCTCGCGCAGCAGTTTTAACGCGCTGCTCAAGACGCTCGAGGAGCCGCCAGAGCACGTCAAATTTGTGCTCGCAACCACTGACCCACAAAAAGTGCCGGTTACGGTGTTGTCTCGCTGTCTGCAGTTCAACCTCAAACGCTTCCCGGTTGTCACCATTGCCAACCAACTGCAGCGCGTGCTCGAAGCGGAATCTGTGCCGGCGGAACGCACCGCGCTTGAGACCCTGGCGCAGGCGGGCGAGGGCTCGATGCGCGACGCGATGAGCCTGCTCGACCAAGCGCTCGCATTCGGCGCGGGCGCCGTGACGGCCACCGACGTGCAGCGCATGCTCGGCGCGGTGGATGAACCCGCGCGCTTTGACCTGCTCGAGGCCGTGGCCAGTGGTGATGCTTCGGCTGTGCTTGCGAAGGTCGCGTCGCTCGATGAATTCGCACCCGACTATGAAGCGTTGCTCGGCGATATCGTCTCGATGCTACACGCCATCGCCATTCACCAAAGCGTGCCGGAGGTGGCTGAACACCCGGTCAATGACACCGCGCGATTGCAGGCGTTGGCAGAGACCATTCCGCCTGAAGACGTGCAGCTCTTTTACCAAATTGGCCTGGTCGGCCGACGCGATCAACCGCTTGTGCCCGTTGCGCGGCACGGCTTTGAAATGACGCTGTTGCGCATGATGGCGTTTCGACCGGCTGAACGCGGCGCCCTCGACAGCGCGCCGGCGGCGGCCGTCGCACCCACACCTGCTCCGGCACCGGCGACAACCGGTCCCGCTGCGCGGCCAGCTGATCAGTTGCGCGCCGCTGTCGCCGGGTCACAAGCGCCGAAAGCTGCGCGCGTTGACACCAGCCGTGCGGCGCCTGAAACGCGTGGCGCGGTTGAGATGGAGCACGCGCCGCCACAGACGGCACAGCCAGTTGTGTCCGCGCCAGCAGTGACCCCGGTTCAGTCAAGTGCAGCGCCGCCCGCGCCCATAGCGCCTGCGGCGGCTCTCGAGCTGAACGCGGACAATTGGACTGAGATTGTTGCGGCGCTACCGGTCAAGGGCATGCCGTTACAGCTTGCCATGCACAGTGTGCCGCAGAGCCGTGGTGCCAACGCGGTGACCTTGCAGTTGCCCCAAGCGCACCAGCATTTGGCGGCGCCGGCTTTTTGCGAGCGCTTGCAGGCCTCACTTGAAAGCTACCTTGGCCGCAGTGTGTCTCTCGACGTGCAATTGGCCACCTCTGAGCTCGCCTCGCCCGCGCAACAAAAGGCGCTGGACGTCGAGGCGCGCCAGCGTCAAGCGGAGCAGGCAATCTACAATGACCCAGTGGTGCAGCAACTGCAAAATCGTTTTGATGGCGAAGTGCAAGCCGACAGCATTCGGCCTGTTGATGACGGCGCCGATCACACCCCGTGAATTGAGGACTCAGATATGAAAGGCGGAATGGCTGGCTTGATGAAACAAGCCCAGAAAATGCAAGCTGACATGCAGAAGGCGCAGGAAGAAATCGCCTCGATGGAAGTGGAAGGTCAAGCGGGCGGTGGTCTTGTGAAAGTGGTCATGACCGGGCGGCACGAGTTGCGCCGTGTGATGATTGACGACAGCCTCATGGGCGATGACAAGGAAATGCTCGAAGATCTCGTCGCCGCAGCCGTGAACGACGCGGCGCAACGCGTTGACAGCGAAACCCAGAGCCGCATGGGTGGCATCACGCAGGGCATGAATATTCCCGGCCTTAAGATGCCCTTTTAAGAGCCCCCATGGCAGATACCCTCATCACTGAATTGACCGAGCACTTGTGCTGCTTGCCCGGTGTAGGACCGAAGTCGGCGCAACGCATGGCGTTACACTTGCTCGAGCGCGACCGTGGTGGTGGTGAACGCCTCGCCGCAACGCTCGCCAGTGCGATGCGGGACATTGGCAATTGCTCGCGCTGCCGCACGTTCACTGAAGCGGATGTCTGCGCACGTTGCCTCGATCCCGAGCGCGATGCACGCGTGCTGTGTGTGGCGGAAACGCCGGCAGACGTGATGGCGTTTGAACGCAGCACCGATTTCGGTGGTCACTACTTCGTGTTGCTTGGCAATTTGTCGCCCCTTGATGGCATTGGACCGAAACAAATCGGTTTGGACCTGTTGCAGCAACGTTTGCAGAATGAAGCGCTAGACGAGCTTATTCTCGCCACCAGTGCCACAGTGGAAGGTGATACCACCGCGCAATACATTGCTGAGATGGCACGTGTGGCCGGCGTGCGCATCAGTCGTCTGGCGCAAGGTGTGCCGCTCGGTGGAGAGCTTGAGTACCTCGATGGTGGAACCTTGCAGCATGCTTTCCAAAGCCGCCAATCACTCGGTTGAGTCGCTGCTGAACCGAATAACATTTCTTAATACAGCTTTTCGAGAGACCTTATGAACGCAACTTGGATTCTGGCTGACGGCAACCGTATCACTGTCCCTGTCGACGCGGGACTCAACCTCATGGACGCGGCGGTGCAAGCCGATGTGCCAGGCATAGACGGTGATTGCGGTGGGTGTTTATCGTGCGCAACCTGTCATGTCTATGTGGACGAGGCTTGGGTTGAAGCGGCAGGCGTTGCTGACGTGATGGAAGAGGGGATGCTCGAAGTGGTTGAAGCGGAACGCAAGCCGAGCAGCCGACTGTCCTGCCAGTTGACGATGGATGACAGCCTTGACGGTATTGTGCTGCATGTTCCGTCGGTTGATTAATACTGGCGCGGCCGTCATTCGCCGCACAGTGAACTGATTGGGCAAGACAGAGCCGGTATAAATTACCGGCTCTTTTTTTGCCCGAGGTTATGGCAGCAAGACGCCGTCAATGACATGGATCACGCCGTTGCTCGCGGCGACGTCGGCGCTGATAACAGTGGCACCGTTGATCATGACGCCATCTGTGGCGTTGATGCTCAGCATGGCGCCGTTGACTGACTCAGCGTCAAGGGTCTGACCTGCAATGTCAGATGACATCACTTTGCCGGGCAGTACGTGGTAGGTCAGTAACGCCACAAGCTGATCTTTGTTCTCTGGAAGCAACAGGTTTTCTACAGTGCCTTCTGGCAGTGCTGCAAAAGCCTCATCTGTCGGTGCAAACACAGTCAGCGGGCCATCGCCCTGCAGCGTGTCGACCAAGCCAGCGGCTTTGGCGGCAGCGATCAATGTGTTGAAGGAGCCCGCATTGATTGCTGTTTCAACGATGTCAGCAGATGCTGCCTCAGAGTAAGTACTGCCTGCGACGGTGACGCCTGTGGTCAGACCGGTCAGTACCAGACCTGCAGCGAGTGCGGTCATTCGACGAGAGAGATTCATGGCTTTTCCTTGGTATCAACTGTTTGGAGAAGCTGAGTAGTTAGCGGCTCAATGAGCTGCTTCACTCAGTGGTTGTAACCTTAGCGATTCCAAAGGCGCGGAAAATCAAGATCCTGTGAAGATGTTGTACGGGCCGTGTGAAGATTGCATCACATAGCTGTCAAAACGCTCAAATTGTCAGAATTTTCCTGTTTTGTTGAAGAGCGGAAGTTGGGATTGACGCGAATGCGCAACGCTGGCGACGGGTTTGGCCGGCGGCTATTCGGCGTTGTCTCGGGCGTCTTGAATGTATATTTCCCGCAGGCGGTTAGTGATGGGGCCAGGTTTGCCATGTCCGATAGTGTGCCCATCTATCTCCACCACAGGCATCACAAAGCCCGTGGCTGAAGTGAAGAAGGCTTCTGTGGCCGACCGTGCTTCATCTAATGAAAATGCACGTTCCTCTAAGGTCAGTTGCATATCGTTGACACAACGCAAAACCGAGCGGCGCGTGATGCCGGGCAGGATGTCGTGGCTGAGTTGGCGAGTGATGATTCGACCGTCAGCAAGCACGATGTAGGCGTTGTTTGAGGTGCCTTCCGTGATGCCTTGCTCGTCGACCATCCAGGCGTCGTCTGCTCCCGCGCGTTTGGCTTCCATTTTGGCAAGAGAGGGGTAGAGCAATTGCACTGTTTTTATGTCGCGGCGACCCCAACGCTTGTCTGGCACAGTGATGACGCGAATGCCAGTGCGTGCGGCTGGCGTGTCAGCTACCGCGCGCACCTGCGTGAACAGCACCAGGGTGGGTTCGGTGTCTTCGTCTGGGAAGGCGAAATCACGGTCTGCCGCGCCGCGTGAAATTTGCAGGTAAATCAATCCTTCATCGACATCATTTCGCGCAATGAGTTCGTGGTGGATGGCGCGCAACTCGTCTGTTGAGACGGGTTGCGCCATTGCCAGCTCGGACAGTGACCGGTCGAGACGTTCCATGTGTTGCGTGAAATCGACCAATTTACGGTTTAAGACGGCTGTGACTTCGTACACCGCGTCAGCAAATAGAAAGCCGCGGTCAAAAACCGAGATGTGTGCTTGTTCTTCGGCCACGTACTCACCGTTAACGAAGACGGTTCTACTCATTGCTTATCCCCAAAGTTCTGGTGTGGCGGGCTGCATCACTGAGCCATCGAACGCAATTGCGTGTTGGCAGTCTTCGGCGAGCAACAAAGGCCCGTCTAAGTCGACAAACTTTGCCCCTTGGGCCACAAGTTGTGCTGGTGCCATGGCCAGAGAGCTCCCGACCATGCAGCCGACCATGATGTCCAAGCCTTGCGCCTGGGCTTCGTGCTTGAGTGCCAACGCCTCGGTGAGCCCGCCGGTTTTATCGAGTTTGATATTGATCATGTCGTAGCGCCCACCGAGCTGCCGCAGAGACTGCCTGTCGTGGCAGGATTCATCGGCGCACACCGCGATGGGTCTTGGCAAGTCGCTGAGTGCAGCGTCCTTGTCTGCGTGGAAGGGTTGTTCAATCAATTCGACGGCGAGCCCTTCGAGTGAGGGCAAGAGTGCGAGGTAGTCGTCGCGCGTCCAAGCTTCATTCGCGTCGATGATCAGCCGCGCCTTGGGCGCGCCCTGGCGTACCGCGCGCAATAGCTCGAGGTCTGACGGTGTGCCAAGCTTGATTTTTAAAATTGGCCGGTCGGCGTGTGACGCCGCCAGCGTTTTCATGGTGGCCCGGTCGGCGATGCCGATGGTGTAGGCGGTAGTCAGGTTCGTAAGTTTCGGTAGACCGGCGAGCGCGTGCACCCGCCGTCCTTGTTGTTTGGCGTCGAGGTCCCACAAGGCACAGTCCATGGCATTGCGCGCAGCGCCCGATGGCATGTCGGCTTGCAGCGCGTCGCGCGTCGACCCGCTTGCAACTTTCTCAGCGACCGCATCGAGTTGGGCGCGCACGCTGTCGAGCGACTCACCGTAGCGAGCGTAAGGCACGCACTCGGCGTGGCCAGAAAAACCGTTCTCAGTCACCGTGACTTGCAACACCTCGGCAACATCGCGGCTGCCGCGCGAAATGGTGAACGTGTGGCGAAGGCGGAACTGTACGCTGGCAACTGTGGTGGACCTCAAGGCAGCGCCTCTAGCAAGGCGTCGCAACCCTGTTTCATTGGGTCAACTGCCGGCAGGGAGAGCGCATCTGCACAGGCTTTTAGGCAAACTGCGGTGACCGCGTCGTCGAGGCCGGCTGTGTTAACGGCGGTGCCGATCACTTTGCAATTTGGGTTGACGCGGCGTGCGAACAGCAAGCTCGTGTCGTGTACGGCTTGTAAATCGGGTAAGGCGTAGTGTGGCAGCCCACGCATGTGTGTGCGTGTGGGTTCGTGGCAAATCACCAAGGCGTCGGGGGCGCTGCCGTGAATCAACGCCAAGGTCACGCCAGAGAAAGAGGGGTGGAACAAGCTGCCTTGGCCCTCGACCAGGTCCCAGTGATCAGCATCTGCCGCGGGTGTGAGTGTCTCTATTGAACCGGCCATGAAATCGGCGACAACCGCATCCAGCGGCACACCTTGTCCAGTGATCAAAATGCCAGTTTGCCCGGTCGCGCGAAAATCGGCGTTGATGCCGCGCGCGCGCATGTCGCGCTCAAGCGCGAGCGTTGTGTACATTTTGCCAACCGAACAATCTGTTCCCACTGCGAGCAGGCGCTTGCCGGAGCGGGGTTTTCCGTCGCCTATGGGGTACGCCTGTTGTGGCACACGCACGTCCACAAGCGCGCGCCCGAGTCGCTCCGCTGTGGCGACCAGCACCGGGTCGTCCCGCAGCAAATTGTGCAAGCCACTGGCGATGTCGAGTCCCGCTTCGAGCGCTTCGACCAGCACACTGCGCCATGTGTCGCTGATCACACCACCGCGATTGGCAACGCCGATAACGAGCGTCTTCGCACCGGCGGCGACAGCGGCCTCAAGCGAGAGTTCTTCGAGTCCGACATCGGCTCGGCAGCCCTCTAAGGTGTGTTGACCGACGCATTGCTCTGGGCGCCAGTCGCGAATGCCGCGCGCCACTTTGGCGGCCAGTTGATCGGGTGCGTCGCCGAGGAATAGTAGGTAGGGGGCTTTGATCACAATCACGTCCTGCCAAGCGGAATGCCGACAGTGTAATAGAGTCTTTCGGGCAACCCCAATCACCCAGGGTTTGCCTCCTGAGACGGGATGGGGGTTCGGTCTGTCCAGGTGGCTGGGCGGCGAGTATTCAGCGTTTTTGTGTCATTGCGGTGGATTCAGCAATCAACGAGCAGAAGTTGGCGTATCGGCGCTGCGAGATACTGTCTGATGCAAGGGCGCCTTTGACCGCGCAATCGGGTTCATGCTGATGGGTGCAGTCGTTGAAACGGCAGTTCCGCGCGTGCGCGGCGATTTCCAGAAAGCCCGCAGCGATTTGCTCGGGTGGGAGAAAGTCGACACGAAACTCGCGCACACCCGGTGAATCGATCACCGCACCGCCGCTTTCAGTGACATACCAGTAGGCGGCGATGGTTGTGTGGCTGCCAAATCCCGCTCGAGACAGCGCGCCGACTGCGATCTCCTGATCTGGTGCGAAGTGGCGGATGAGCGACGACTTTCCAACGCCGGATTGGCCGACAAAGACGCAAGCCTGACCATCAATTGCGGCATTGAGCGTGGCAAGTGACTGCGGCTCCATCGCCGAACAAACCAGAAGGTCGTAGCCGCACTGTGCGTAACAGGCCAGTGATTCCTCCTTCTGGCGACGTTGATCCTGCGACAGCAGATCGCTTTTGTTGATGACCAACAAGGGGCGCACTCGGGCGCTGTGAGCTGCGACTAGATACTGATCGATCATCAGGTAGTCGATGCCGGGCGTCGGGGCACTGACGATGATCATGCGGTCAAAATTGCTGGCGAGTATGCGACTTCGACCGCGTCTGTCCAAGCGCTCCAGCGCGCTGCTGCGTGGTTCCACAGACTCGATGCACACGGTGTCTGCGTCAGCTTCACTGCACTGCACGCGATCACCGACCACGGCTGATTGGGCCTTGCTGCGTGCTGTGGCAGGGTGCATGTTGCCGTCGTCTGACCGGACAACGCGGTGGGCTCTGTGGTGTGCGATCACGCGGCCTGAGAGCGGAAATTGAGTCACGTGTTGGGTTTCACACCGATTGGCACTGGGGAGTTGGTCACTGCACTATACTAGGGCAAGTACGCCTCGCTCTGTAATCAGTCGCTGTGCCCCGCCTCATGCCTGAAGCCAATTCCGCAAATTTGATCTGGATTGATCTCGAAATGACAGGTCTCGACCCCGCGCGAGATCAAATCATCGAGGTGGCAACCATTGTCACAGATGGGGCGCTCAATACCCTCGCCGAAGGGCCTGTGTTGGCAATCCACCAGCCGGCGTCTGTCCTCGATGCGATGGATGACTGGAATCAGCACCATCACGGGGTGTCGGGCTTGGTTGACAGGGTGCGCCAGAGCAGCCTGACCGCCGCTGCCGCCGAACGCGAAACCTTGGATTTTCTCGCCCAGTGGGTGCCCAGCGGGGTTTCGCCCATGTGCGGCAACAGTATTTGCCAAGATCGCCGATTTTTGGCCCGGCTCATGCCCGAGTTGGAAGACTGGTTTCACTACCGCAATCTCGATGTATCGACGTTGAAAGAATTGGTACAGCGGTGGTCGCCCTCAACACTCTCCCAGTTTAAAAAGCGCGGGACACACCAAGCGCTCGAAGACATCCGGGAGTCGATTGCCGAACTGCAGTTCTACCGCCGAACTGTGCTGACTATTTGACAGTCACGCTGCCGCCGCAGGCCGTTTCCAACGTATACTCACGGCAGTAAAAGCGCTGATATCGCGGCCTCGGTCGCCGTCAGATCGAAGAACTTTTGGCCGGCAAATGGGTCGTTAAGAGGACAAATTGCCCACGTGAGTGAAAAAGCCTCAGATAAAGAGTTAGTGCTGCGGGTACAAGCCGGGGATAAGTCGGCTTTCGATCTGCTGGTGCTCAAATACCAGAATAAAGTTGCGAGCCTCGTCGGTCGGTACCTGAGGGAACCTGCTGACGTTGCCGATGTCTGCCAAGAGGCGTTCATTAAGGCGTATCGCGGTCTGGGGAACTTTCGCGGTGATAGCGCGTTCTATACATGGCTGTACAGAATTGCGGTCAACGCTGCGGTCAACCACATCGCGACTCGTGGGCGGCGGCCTCAGGGCACTTCGCTGGACGCGGACGATAACGGGCTCTCGCAGACGGTGGAACGGCTGCACGAACTCGCCAGTCCCGAACGGCAGGCGTCAACTGATGAGCTGGCGCAAGCGATAAGGGATGCGGTGGCGGGGTTGCCGGAGGACTTGCGCACGGCAATCACCTTGCGTGAGTACGAAGGGCTCGCATATGAGGAGATTGCAACGGTGATGGATTGTCCAATAGGAACAGTGCGTTCACGGATTTTCAGGGCCCGTGAAGCTATCGAAGCGAAAATAGAACCTGTGCTTTTTGCCAGCGCGGAGGACTGATGATGAACGAACAAGATCAAGCCGAACTGTCTGCATTCTTGGATGACGAGGCGGCCGACGTGGCGCGTGTGTGTGCGCTGCTCAAATCAGAGCAAGGGCGTGCAGTATGGGCGCGCCAGTGTCAGATCAGGGACGCCCTGCGCGGTGAATCCACGGTGGCATCGGACCACGGTGTGGCTGACAAGGTGCGTCTGGCGCTCGCTGATGAACCCGTGGTCTTCGCGCCCCGCAAAGCGGCCAAGCAGGCGTCTGTTGGCAGCCCGGTGCCAAGACACCGTCAGTTCGCGGGCCTCGCGCTCGCGGCCACAGTGGCCGGTGTGGCATTCCTCGGACTCACCCAGGTGGACCAAGGACCACCGGGTCAGGTCGCCGATGCGCAAGGTTCGACGGCAACCATGACCTTTCCGCCGGTCAATGGCATTGGCGGCGCGGTGATTGAGTCAGACGTGCGGCCAGTGACTCGGCTCGTCACTGACGAACCTGAATCACTCGACAGCGCGGTCGATACCGACCCCGTCGCACCAGCTCAGCCCTGACGCTGGCCCCTGGATGGCCTGACAAGATAAGACCGGCATCCTGTTCGGATACGGTCGTCAAACATCCCACAACACGCCAGCCGGTCCGCGTCGGCGCAGCACTTGCAGCAATTGCACTGTATTGATGCGCTCGCAAATTTGGCGCGAACGCGCACAACAGCCTCGTGTACCCGCGAGGCGGTAAAACTTTTGGCCCGGCGGGCTGGCTCAGGGCTACCAGCCAGCTGTTTGGGCCCACAGCCACAATCTTCACCGTGGCTTCATCAGACAGGAAACCGCCGATGATTCGTTTTTGCATTGCCACCTTGCTCTTGAGCTTGTCACTGATAGGTCCGCTGCACGCCCGTGCGCTTGGGTTGCCAGACTTCACCGAGTTGGTGGAAACCAATCACCCTGTGGTGGTCAATATCAGCACGACGCGCGCGCGCGGCAACGGCGGACCGGAGCTGCCACCTGGCATCGAGTGGCCAGATATTGAGGGCACGCCCTTTGGCGAGCTCTTTCGCAAATTCTTCGAAGAGCAAGAGCGCGGCGGCGACAACCCGGGTAGCCGGCGCGAAGAGCCGTCGTCCCTTGGGTCTGGGTTCATTATTTCCAAAGACGGCTACATCCTGACCAATAATCATGTCGTTGAGGGCGCGGATAAAGTTTTTGTCCGCCTGCACGACCGCCGTCAGATGCCCGCTACAGTCGTTGGCACAGACGAGCGCAGCGATGTCGCGGTGTTGAAAATTGAGGGCGAGGACCTGCCGGTTGCGAAAATCGGTGCCTCTAAAACACTGAAAGTGGGTGAGTGGGTACTGGCCATCGGTTCGCCGTTTGGTTTTGACCACTCGGTGACAGCCGGCATCGTCAGTGCCAAGGGACGCTCCTTGCCACGCGAAAATTACACGCCCTTTATCCAGACAGATGTTGCAATCAACCCTGGTAATTCAGGCGGTCCGCTGTTTGACCTCGAAGGCAATGTAGTGGGTGTCAATTCCCAGATTTACAGCCGCAGCGGCGGTTTTATGGGCCTGTCTTTCGCGATTCCTATTGAAGTGGCCATGAACGTGGCAAATCAACTGCGTGAAAACGGCCGTGTGTCGCGCGGCTGGCTGGGCGTCGTGATCCAAGAAGTCACGCGTGAGCTTGCCGAGAGCTTCGGCATGGAGCGCGCAACCGGGGCCTTGGTCTCGCAAATCGTCGCCGACAGCCCAGCCTCTAATTCTGAGATCCAAGTTGGCGATGTGATCATCGAGTTCAACGGCGACCCAGTGCCTACCTCCAGCAGTTTGCCGCCACTTGTTGGTTTGGTTGTGGCCGGCACTGACGCTGAGCTGCTGGTGCTGCGCAATGGTGAGCGTAAGACCTTGATCGTCAACATTGGCGAATTGCCCGGGCAAGAAGAATTGGCCGAGGCGACCGGTCGTAGCAACACCGTACAGCCGGCAGCGTCGCGCATCGGCGCGGTGGTGGCATCACCTGATGAGGCTCAGCGCGAGGCTGCGGGTGTGCCAGAAGGCGGTGTGATCGTGACCGAAATCAAGCAAGATGGGCTGGCCGATCAAGCGGGCGTCATGCCTGGCGATATGGTCCTGATGATAGGAAGCGATAAGGTCGACACCGTTGATGACTTTCAGCGCTTGGTCGAGGACTTGCCTGCTGGTACCTCGGTTGCGATGTTGGTGCACCGTGGCTCAAGCCCGATCTTCTTGCCCTTGCGCTTGCCGGAATAGGCGGATTCAGCCACACTGAACGGTTTGATCTGTGAGTCAGTGGATTGAGCCAGCGTCGGGTACTGAAGCTCGAACCGCATCGACCGGCCAGTGGGCCGGCGATCGGCGCGACGGTGCCTGAAGGCGGGCGCACGGTCATTACCTTGTATGGTCGTCGCGGTTGTCACTTGTGTGACGACGCGGCGGCTGTTCTCGCCGAACTCGCTGACACGCTACACATTGCCATTGGTTCGGTTGACGTCGACGACAATGACGCGCTGCGTCGCCGCTACGACCACCACGTGCCAGTGGTGTGCCACGGCGATGACGAAATCTGCCGTCACCACCTCGACCTGCCAGCACTCGAGCGCACCTTAGCTCGGGTGCGTTCCTGAGACACTCCATGCAGCACCTGATCCGCAACTTTTCCATCATTGCCCACATTGACCACGGCAAGTCGACCCTGGCGGACAGATTGATTCAGCTCTGTGGCGGGCTCACTGAACGTGAAATGGCCTCTCAAGTGCTCGATTCGATGGACCTCGAACGCGAGCGTGGCATCACCATCAAGGCCCAGGCGGTGTCCTTGAATTTTGAGGCTGCAGACGGCAAAACCTACCAATTCAATATCATTGACACGCCCGGACACGTAGATTTTGCCTACGAAGTCTCGCGCTCGCTGTCAGCTTGTGAGGGCGCCATGCTGGTGGTGGACGCATCCCAAGGTGTTGAAGCGCAAAGTGTTGCCAACTGCTATACCGCGGTAGAGCTCGACCTCGAAGTGCTGCCGGTGTTGAACAAGATCGACTTGCCGGCTGCAGACCCAGACCGCGTCGCGGAAGAAGTTGAAGAAATCATTGGCATCGACGCCACAGGCGCGCTCGGTATCAGCGCCAAAACAGGGGAGAACGTGCCCGCGTTGCTCGAACAAATTGTCGAGCACATCCCAGCGCCCACTGGCGACCCCGACGCGCCGCTCAAAGCGTTGGTGGTCGATTCATGGTTTGATTCTTACGTCGGGGTGGTGACCTTGGTGCGCGTCATCGACGGTTCGATCAAGCGCCGCGACAAATTCACCTTCATGTCGACAGGGCGCAGTTACAACGCCGACCAAGTGGGATTTTTCACGCCCAAGCGCACGCCTCAGGACAGCCTTGAGTGTGGCCAGGTCGGCTACGTCATTGCGGGGATCAAAGAAATTGATTCAGCGCGTGTCGGCGACACCATCACGCTCGCAAGCAACCCTGCTGTCGATGTGCTGCCCGGGTTTCGCGAGGTTACGCCAAAAGTGTTTGCCGGGTTGTTCCCGGTCAGCTCTGAAGACTACGAGGGCTTTCGCGACGCCCTTGAAAAGCTCCGTTTGAACGATTCCTCGCTCGCCTATGAGCCCGAGTCGTCTGCCGCATTGGGCTTTGGTTTTCGCATTGGCTTTCTCGGCATGTTGCACATGGAAATTGTGCAAGAGCGCCTCGAGCGAGAATACGATCTCGATTTGATCACCACAGCGCCAACAGTGGTGTACGAACTTGTGGATTCGAAGGGCGCTGTGCGCTCGATTCACAGTCCAGCGGAATTGCCACCGCCCAATGAAATCGACGAGCTGCGCGAGCCGATCATTGAGGCGAGCATACTCGTACCGCAAGAGTACGTTGGCGAAGTCATAAAGCTTTGCGTCGAAAAGCGCGGTGTGCAAAAACGCATGCAATACGTGGGGCGGCAAATTTCACTCGGATACGAATTGCCGTTGTCAGAAGTTGTGCTGGACTTCTACGATCGTCTCAAGAGTTGCAGCCGCGGTTACGCGTCTTTTGAATACAGTTTTCTGCGTTTTGAAGCGGCGGATCTTGTGAAGGTGGATATCCTCATCAACGGCGACAAGGTGGATGCGCTCGCGATCATCTTGCACCGCGCAAAAGCGCAGACACGCGGTCGAGATTTGGTTGAGAAAATGAAAGAGATCATTCCACGGCAGATGTTTGAAGTTGCGGTTCAAGCGGCGATTGGCACGCATATCATTGCGCGGTCAAACGTCAAAGCGTTGCGCAAGAATGTCTTGGCCAAGTGCTATGGTGGAGATGTCTCACGCAAGCGCAAACTCTTGGAAAAACAAAAAGCCGGTAAAAAACGCATGAAGCAGATAGGCAGCGTTGAAATTCCGCAAGAAGCCTTCTTGGCCGTCCTAAAGGTTGATTGAATACCATGGCATTTGATTTTGAAATCCTGCTCGTTGGACTGACAGCCCTGTCTGGATTGCTCTGGCTGCTCAATGCCCTGATTTTCAGAAGCGACGGCGCACTGGCAGAGTACGGTCGGTCTTTTTTCCCGGTATTGCTCTTTGTTGTGCTGCTTCGGTCCTTCGTTGTTGAACCGTTTCGCATACCATCGGGTTCGATGATCCCGACTTTGCAAATCGGTGATTTCATTTTGGTCAATAAATTCTCCTACGGTATCCGCTTGCCAATTGTGCACACCAAAGTGTTGGACCTCGGTGGGCCGGAGCGCGGTGATGTCGTGGTTTTCCGTTACCCGGCGGAGCCGCAAATTGACTACATCAAGCGTGTCGTCGGACTGCCAGGGGACGAGGTCAGCTATATTGATAAACGCGTGTTCATCAATGGTGAGCCGGTGCCTGTCAGCATGGTGGGTCCGGTGGACGATCCCTCCGGTCGTGGGCTGCAGACGCTGGAAGTGGAGGAGACGCTTGGCGAGAACACGCACCGAATCCACCTGCAGAACACCTCGTTTACCCGGCAGACACGTCACGTGGTTCCAGAGGGGCACTTTTTTGTCATGGGGGATAACCGTGACAACAGCTCAGACAGCCGCCGTTGGGGCACTGTGCCCGAGGCCAACTTGGCGGGACGTGCTTTTTTCATTTGGATGAACTTCAGCAAACAACCTGGAATGGATTTTGCGCTTGATTGGAAACGCATAGGTTCCCAAATCCAATAGAAAACTGAGGTCAGCGTGAATAAGCAAAACGGACGTGTGCCATTCTTAGCACTTTGTGGTGTTGTAGCTCTTGGGTTCGCGCTTGTTATTTTATTCAAGGCTGGCCCAGCGTACATGGATTACTGGTATGTCAAGACCGCGGTTGACGAGCTCCAATCCAATCCGCCGCGTGCCAGCGAGACAAATGACGACGTCTATCGCCAAATAAAGAAACACTTACAGAACAACGCCATTTACGACCTCGATCCGAAAGAGCTTGTGTCGATAACCGGTCGTGGAGATCGCCGTCAGTACGCCGTCGATTACGACGTGCGGGTGCCGTTTTTCTTCAACGCTGACATTCTGCTGTCATTCCGGCCAGAAGGCGCCGCAGGGTGACAGACACTGGGCGCCAGCGAGACTGACTCCTGGCGCCACTGATTCTTGGCATGTGAACCCGGTTCAGAGCCAGGCATGCGCGCCAACGCAACAACGTGCATGACAGCAAGCGCACTTCGCAGGCGGTGAGCCGGTACAATCGCCGGATGACATCCCCCCTCGACGCACTCCAATCTCGGCTGGGCCATCGCTTTGCAGACGCTGATCTGCTCACAGCGGCACTCACGCACCGCAGTGTTGGCACACAGAACAATGAGCGCCTGGAATTCCTAGGCGACAGCTTGCTCAACTGCATCATCGCGGCCGAATTGTTCCACCTGCGGCCAAACTTGCCGGAAGGTGACCTCAGTCGGCTGCGTGCAACCTTGGTGCGTGGCACAACGCTCGCCCAAGTGGCCGGCGAACTCGAGCTCTCGGCACTTTTAATCATGGGTCCGGGTGAACTGCGTAGCGGGGGGTTCCAGCGCGAGTCCATCCAAGCCGATGCAGTTGAGGCTGTGCTCGGCGCAGTCTTTCTGGATGCGGGTTTCGATGCCTGCCGCAAGGCGGTGTTGCAATTGTTCGCCGATCGACTGGGCGACTTGCCCGAGGTGGCGTCGCTCAAGGACCCCAAGACGCGCTTACAGGAATGGCTGCAACGTCGTGGCCAGCCCCTGCCTGTCTACGAGCTGGTTTCAAGCGCCGGCAAATCGCACGATCGTACCTTCACGGTTTGTTGTACTGTCGCAAGCTTTGACGTTGTTGAGGAAGCGCTTGGTGGCAGCCGCAAGAAAGCAGAGCAGAGCGCCGCGCAAGCCGTGCTTGAGGCGCTTGAATCCACATCCGGCGAGCCACGCACATGACAACTGAGAACACGCAGAAATACGGCGCTGTCGCGCTTGTTGGCCGGCCCAACGTCGGCAAATCAACGTTGCTCAATCACTTAGTTGGCGAGCGCATCAGCATCACGGCGCACCGACCACAGACCACACGTCACGCGGTGCGTGGCATCGCCACCTGGGGTGATGTGCAAGCGGTTTTTGTGGACACCCCCGGCATTCACGGTGGCGGCAAACGCGCCCTCAATCGGGTGCTCAATCGCACCGCGCGTGGCTCGCTGACAGACGTTGATGTGGTGGTGTTGCTGGTGCAAGCGCCGCAATTCACCGCCGATGATCAGCTCGCCCTGGCGGCTGCAGTGCGCAGTGAGCGGCCGGTGATCCTGGCTGTCAATAAGATTGATCGGATCAACGACAAAGCCGCGCTTTTGCCCTATCTGCAGCAGTTGCCGGAGGTTGAGAAAATGGCGCACGTGGTGCCCTTGTCGGCGCTCAAGGGGGACGGTGTGGACACGCTCAAATCTTGCCTGATTGAGCTCCTGCCCGAGGCCGAACACGTCTACGCCGCCGACGAACTCACAGACAAAAGCGAACGTTTTCTCGCCGCCGAGATGATTCGCGAGCAGCTCACACGCCAACTCAACGAAGAACTTCCCTACGCCATTACGGTGGAAATTGAGCAGTTTGACGTCAGCCCAACGGGGTACCGGATCATGGCTGCGATCTGGGTTGAGCGGGACAGTCAGAAAGGCATAGTCATTGGCCAGCGTGGCAGCAAACTCAAGGCAGTGGGCTCGCGTGCGCGCGAACGTATGTCCGAACTCTTCGGCGTGCCAGTTCACTTGGAGCAGCGGGTGTTGGTGAGGCGCGATTGGTCGGACGACCGAGACGCCTTGCACTCGCTTGGCATCGGTGACTGACCTCGATCCCAGCTGGGTTCTGCACACGCGCAATTACCGCGAGACCAGCCTGTTGGTGGATGTATTTGGGCTCCACGGTGGGCGCTACCGGCTGATTGCCAAGGGTGCGCGCCGTGGCAAGCGCAACCAGCGCGCGTTGCTGCAGCCCTTTCGCGGGTTGTTGATGACAACTCGGGGACGCGGGGAGTTGCGCACCTTGGCTGCGGTTGAAGACAGCGGTGCATCGCACGAGCTGCAACAGGAGCGGCTCGCCTGTGGTCTGTATTTGAACGAGTTGCTGCTGGCGCTCTTGCCGCGGTTTGAGCCTGCGCCAGACGTGTTTGCGCTCTACGGTCATGTGGTTGCGGGATTGGCGGCGCAAACGCCACCGGCGCCGTCGTTGCGTGCCTTTGAATTAACGTTACTTGAGACGCTAGGCCTGGCTCCGGACTTCACCGTCGTGACGCGCACCGGGGAGGCGATCCACGAGGACGGTTGCTATGCATTCGACGCCGGTGGAATTGGCGTCGCCCCGCAAGGCGTTAACTGTTTGAGCGTGCCGGGGAGTGCGCTGTTAGCGCTGGCTGAGCGGGACTTTGACACCGAGCCGCGTGCGCAGCGACAGGTGTTGGCCGCCTTGCTGCAGGGGCCGCTTGGTTCGCGCGAGCTGCGCAGCCGACAGTTGCTCGCACAGTTTCGAGAATTGGCGTCACGCACCGGCCCGAGAATGGCCGCGCCGGAGCAAACCTACAACCACGAGCCGGATACCAGTGAAGAACGCGATCAATGACATGAGTTTGCAGGCGGCAGCTGGGCGCTGTCTTATGATTGACGATCCGATTGAGAAATGTGACGCGGCTGAGCAATTGGCGCGCTCGGTTTCCGCGGGGGAATGGCGTGACAAGCTCGGCACAGACAGCGTTTCCTCAACCCCAATTCCGGGTCGCCCGGCGCGACCGGAATTGGTAGAGCCTCGGGCGGTACGCAAGCGTGGCCCTGGCTCTGTAGAGGGCCGGGCTGGGCTCTACCACGCGCTGGCGCACATTGAGTTCAACGCGATAAACCTCGCACTCGATGCTGTCTACCGATTTGTTGGATTACCACACGACTTTGCCGCTGACTGGATGCGAGTTGCCGAGGACGAGGCAAGGCACTTTCGCATGCTGGTCGCGCATCTTGAGCTGTTGGGTTACGGCTATGGCGATATGCCTGCGCACAACAATCTCTGGGAGATGGCAGTGCGCACAGACTTTGATCCGATGGTGCGCATGGCGTTGGTGCCGCGCGTGCTCGAGGCGCGTGGCCTCGATGTCGCTCCAGGCATGATTGACAAGCTTGACGCTGTCGGCGACTCGCGTGGCGCCGATATCTTGCGCATCATTCTCGAAGAAGAAGTCGAGCATGTGCGCATCGGTAACCGGTGGTTTCTCTATCACTGCGAACAACGTGGATTGGAACCGCGCAGCACGTTCCGCGAATTGCTGCGCGCGCACACGCGCGGCTTTCTGACCGGGCCGTTTAACGATGCCTACCGCAAGCAGGCCGGTTTCACCGACGCCGAACTCGATGACCTGCGCGAGATTGAGCGCGAATTTGTCGAGCAAGTGGATGCGGGTTTGCGCTAAGGGCGTTGTGGTGGTGGCCAGTGTGTGAGCGTCGCGCCGCGCTCGGTGATCAGCGCGTATTGACCACCGTCGGGAAGCCACTCACCGAGCACTATACGTTCGCCGTGCCCGCACGGGTGCGTGGCCGGGCGGTGTGTGTGGCCGTGAATCAACAGCGCAGCGCCGCTCTCCGTTAGTGCGCGTTCGCAACTGGCGCTGTTGGCGTCGGTCAGGCTGAGATCGATAGCGGCGTTCGCGGCGCGACTCTCGTCGCGCATGCCAGCGGCGCGGTGTTGCCGTTCTGCGAGCGGCAATTGCAGGAAGTCGCGCTGCCAAGTTGCGCCGCGCACGCGGCTGCGCACGGATTGGTAGCGGGTGTCATCGGTGCACAAGGTGTCGCCGTGCATGATCAACGCACGGGTGCCCGCGACCTCGATGATCAATTGATCTTCCGTGTGCAGCGTCGCGCCGATGCGTGCCGCGAACGTCTCGCCGAGCAAGAAGTCGCGATTGCCGTGCATCAGGTGAACCGCTGTGCCGCGATGTGATGCCGCGCTCAGCGCTGCAAGGAAGGGCTGCGCCCAGTCGACGGGGTCGTCATCGCCGACCCAGACATCGAATAAGTCCCCGAGGATGTAGAGGCTTGTTGTGCCGTTGCACACCGCTTCTAGAAAATCCACAGCGCGCTGCTGTGTCTCGGGCTGCTCCGCATGCAAGTGGAGGTCGGATATGAAAACCGCCTGCATGCGGGCGTCTGCTGCTGTCAGTCTTCGAGCGTGGCTTGCTCGATGACCACTTCCTCGAGCGGCACGTCACCGTGGTGACCAACGCTGCCGGTGGCAACTGCCACGATTTGATCGGCCACGTCCATGCCCTCGACCACTTCGGCGAACACCGCGTAGCCCCAACCGTTGGGGTTTGGCGCGCTGAAGTCGAGAAAGGCGTTGTCGACGACATTGAGGAAAAATTGCGAGGTCGCTGAGTGCGGGTCAGAGGTGCGCGCCATCGACAGGCTGCCACGCACGTTTTTCAGGCCGTTGTCCGCTTCATTTTTGATCGGATCACGCGTGGGCTTTTGCTGCATGCCACTGGCGAAACCGCCGCCCTGAATCATGAAACCGGGGATCACGCGGTGGAAGAGCGTACCGTCGAAGTGACCGTCTGTGACGTACTGCTTGAAATTCTCACAGGTCACTGGGGCCTTGTCTTCGTGGAGCTTGATGGTGATGTCACCGAGGCTCGTCTTGAATTTGATCATGTGTCGTCGTCTTTTTTTTAAGGGAATTCGGTTCGCGGCGTGGTCGCTCGGGCAGCGGCTCACCAGCGGGGTGGGAGGCTTGCCTTGGCGTCGACACGGTGTGGGCCAGTTCGCGTGTTGCGCGGCCAGCGTCGCAGTCTACCAGAGCATCCGCTACCATTTCGCGCACTGAATCCAAGCAAGCGCCACCGATGTTCACTGTCTACAACACTCTGTCACGCGAAAAAGTGCCTTTTGAACCGCTGGAAGCGGGCAAGGTCAAGTTGTACGCATGCGGCATTACGATCTACGACCAGTGCCACATTGGCCACGCCCGCGCGCTGATCACCTACGACACCATCTGCCGTCACCTGCGTGCAACTGGCTGGGATGTGACTTACGTTCGCAATATCACCGACGTCGACGACAAGATCATCGCCCGCGCCGAACAAAACGGCGAGGCGATCGCGGATCTGACCGAGCGTTACATCGCGGCAATGGACGCGGATGCCGCCGAATTGAATGTGCTGCCGCCGGATGTACAGCCGCGTGCCACACAGTGGATCGACGAGATGATCGCGTTGATTCAGACGTTGATCGAAAAAGATCACGCCTACCCCGGTGACAACGGCGATGTCTATTACGCGGTGGAGTCGTTTGAGGGCTATGGCAAGCTCTCTGGCCGTTCGCTCGAAGACCAGCGCGCCGGTGAGCGCATCGCGGTCGATGAACACAAGCGCCACCCCTTGGATTTTGTACTGTGGAAGGCGGCCAAGCCCGACGAGCCGCAGTGGGAGAGTCCGTGGGGGCCAGGGCGCCCAGGCTGGCACATTGAATGTTCTGCGATGGCGCGTCACACGCTCGGAGAGCATTTCGATATCCATGGCGGCGGTTCTGATCTGATTTTCCCGCATCACGAGAATGAAATCGCGCAGTCAGAGGCGGCCAACGGTTGCACGCTTGCAAATTACTGGGTGCATAACGGCATGATCACCCGCGACGGTGAGAAGATGTCGAAGTCACTCGGCAACTTCGACACCGTGCGCGACTTGCTCGCGCTCTACCACGGCGAAGAAATCCGGTTTTTTGTGGTCTCGGCGCAATACCGCTCGCCGCTGGCGTTTGGCGCCGGGTCACTTGACCAGGCGCGCGCGGGGCTGACGCGGCTCTACAACGCGCTGCGTGACCAGCCACTGGACGCAGCACATGACGCGGCTGCAGTGGCGCGTTTTGACGCCGCCATGAACGACGACTTCAACACCCCGGTGGCCCTGTCGGTGTTGTTCGATCTGGCAGGGGACGCCAACCGCGCCCGTGATCAGGCTGACGCCGGGGCTGCGGCCACGGCCGCCTCGACGCTGGCGGCGCTCGGTCAGCGTCTCGGCGTGCTCTACCTGCCGGCCGAGGACTACCTCAAACGCGACGCCGGTGAGGGCGCCCTCAGTGCTGAGGAGGTCGATGCGCTGGTCGCCGAGCGCATTCAGGCCCGCGCCGACAAAGACTTCGCGCGGGCCGACGCCATCCGCGTTCAGCTCACTGAATCAGGCATTACACTTGAGGATGCGGGCGGCACAACGCAGTGGCGCCGTCACTGATTGAAGGGCGTAGGAACAGTTTCAGGGCTAAGAGATTGAACACAGCCCTAACGCGACGTATACTTCTGCAGCTTGGCGACGCAGTTTTCGTCTGATCGGGGCATGGCGCAGTCTGGTAGCGCATCTGGTTTGGGACCAGAGGGTCGCAGGTTCGAATCCTGCTGCCCCGACCACCCCCCTCTCTGAACAGCTTTCAGGGGGCGGCTTGGGTACAGATCGAAGGCGAGTCCTCAGGAAGGTCTGGTGAGTGCCAATGCGCCCGTAGCTCATCTGGATAGAGCATCGGCCTTCTAAGCCGAGGGTAGCAGGTTCGAGTCCTGCCGGGCGTGCCAGTTTCAGTGGTGGGCGTAGCTCAGTTGGTAGAGCACAGGGTTGTGATCCCTGTTGTCGTGGGTTCGATCCCCATCGTCCACCCCATTTTTTCAGCCCGGCTTCGGTCGGGCTTGTTTGTGTCCGGCGGACAAACCAGTTTGCCGGGAAGGGTGTGGTAAGGCGAGCCGCTAGCTCTCACATAGTGAGAATGGCGCCGCCGCGCTGAGCCCCATGGGCGAGAGTGGCGGAATTGGTAGACGCGCTGGATTTAGGTTCCAGTGGGGTAGCCCCCGTGAGAGTTCGAGTCTCTCCTTTCGCACCAACTATCCACTGCCGGGCGGCTGCTGCCCTTCGGCGTTCAAATACACTGTTTTATTGCGAGGAAGACCATGCAAGTCACCGTTGAATCGAGCGAGGGCCTGCAGCGCACGATCTCCGTTTCCGTCCCGGCTGAAAGGGTTGATTCCGCTGTTGATCAGCGGCTGCAAAACATGCGGAAGACCGCGAAAATCAACGGCTTTCGCCCAGGCAAGGTGCCTATGGCGGTGGTTCGGAAGCGGTTTTCCGGGCAAGTTCGCCAGGAAGTGATCGGCGAGCTCATCCAAACCACTTACCAGGAGGCGATTCAGCAAGTGGATCTGCGTCCTGCGGGTTGGCCGAGTGTGCAGCCAGTTGCGAGCGAAGGCGATGACGACGGTCAGTTCTCGTACAAAGCGTCCTTTGAGGTGTACCCAGAATTCACCGTGTCCCCCTTGGCTGATGTCGAAATTGAGCGCCCCACGGCCGCTGTTGAAGACAGTGACGTCAGTGACATGATCGACACCTTGCAAAAGCAGCGTACTACCTACGAGCCAGTTGAGCGCGCGTCCGCTGACGGTGATCAAGTCATGATTGATTTCACCGGCTATATCGACGGTGAAGCCTTTGAAGGCGGCACGGCTGAGAACGCGCCACTGGTGCTCGGTTCGGGCACCATGATCGAGGGCTTTGAAGCCAACATCCTCGGCATGTCCGCAGCGGAAGAGAAGCGCATCAGCGTCGCTTTTCCAGACGAATACCACAATGCCGATCTTGCCGGTAAGCCGGCAGAATTTGACATCAAAGTGGGCGAAGTCCGAGAGGCTATCGTGCCAGAGCTCGACGATGAGTTCGTCAAGGCTTTTGGTGTGGAAGAGGGCGGTCTCGAGGCGCTCAAGACTGACATCCGCACCAACATGGAAAGAGAGCTTCGCGGGTCCGTCGAGCAGCTTGTCAAACAGAACGTGATGGATGCGTTAGTCGACAGCAACGACGTCGAAGTGCCCAAAGCGCTGGTGACCGAAGAGGTGGGACGCCTGCGCGATCAGTTGGTTAACCGCATGTCCGAGCACATGGGTGGACAGAAACCGCCCGAGGGCACGGCCTTTCCAGACGAGATGTTTACAGAAGAAGCTGGGCGACGGGTTAAGTTAGGCTTGGTTATTGCCGAAATTGTCAAGACGGCAGAACTTAAAGCTGACCCGGACGCAGTGCGCGCACGAGTTGATGAGCTGGCTTCGGCTTACGAAGACCCCAAGCAAGTCGTTGACTACTATTACGGTAACCCCGAGTTGTTGCAGAGTGTCGAAGGCGTCGTGCTGGAGCAGGTTGTAACGGATTGGGTTCTCGATCAAGCCAAGGTGACCGACGAGACACTGGCATTCAAAGATGTCATGGAACGTCGGCAACAGTCGCGCGGTGGCGCTTAGGAGATAGGTAAATTGATGTCTGTGGACTCCCGGTCAGAGCAAGGTGCATTGGACGCGCGTAGCGCACTTGTCCCCATCGTGGTGGAGCAAACACCACGTGGCGAGCGATCGTATGATATTTACTCGCGGCTGCTCAAAGAGCGCGTGATTTTTGTTGTGGGTCAGGTTGAAGACCACATGGCAAACCTCATCGTCGCTCAGTTGCTCTTCCTCGAATCGGAAAACCCGGATAAAGAGATATACCTCTATATCAATTCACCGGGTGGCTCGGTCACCGCCGGGATGTCGATCTACGACACCATGCAGTTCATCAAGCCCGATGTGAGCACGATGTGCATTGGCCAAGCGGCGAGCATGGGTGCTGTGCTGCTGGCCGCCGGCGCCAAAGGCAAGCGTTTTGCGCTGCCCAATTCGCGCGTGATGGTGCATCAGCCAATGGGTGGATTTCAGGGGCAAGCGTCGGATATCGATATCCACGCGCGCGAGATTCTCGGTATCCGCCAGCGGCTCAACGAGATCTTGGCTGAGCACACCGGGCAATCGCTTGAAAAGGTTGAAGAAGACACGGATCGTGATTACTTTCTCAACGCTGAAGCAGCGTTGGAGTACGGCTTGGTAGACAAGGTTGTGACAAGTCGGGCTGGGCAGTCAGAAGGCTGATCGGCGAAAAGGACTCAGTTGTATGTATCCACGGGGTGTTTCACCCCGTCTAGGTGAAGCTGGGACATGGATCGCAGGTTGGTCAAGGCCAGCTTGCATTGGTCTTTTAAAGGCGGCATTGTGAATTTCACAATGGCTCGGAGATGACAGATGGCGGATGGCGAAGATCGCAGCAAGGATGACAGCAAACTGTTGTATTGCTCGTTCTGTGGAAAGAGTCAGCACGAGGTGCGCAAGCTGATCGCTGGCCCATCTGTGTTCATATGTGATGAATGCGTGGACTTGTGCAATGACATCATCACAGAAGAGATTCAAGAACAGAGCACGTCCAGTAACACCAAGCTCCCCAAGCCAACCGAAATCAAGGAAGTCGTAGACCAATACGTCATTGGCCAAGAAGCGGCAAAACGCATCCTCGCCGTCGCCGTCTACAACCACTACAAGCGCTTGGAACACAGCGGTGGCAAGGACGAAGTGGAGTTGGCCAAGAGCAACATTTTGCTGATCGGGCCAACTGGCTCGGGCAAAACGCTGCTCGCTGAGACGCTTGCGCGCTTACTTAACGTGCCCTTCACGATCGCCGATGCGACCACACTCACCGAAGCCGGTTACGTGGGTGAAGACGTCGAGAACATCATTCAAAAGTTGCTGCAAAAGTGCGACTACGATGTCGAGAAGGCGCAAAACGGCATCGTGTACATCGACGAGATCGACAAGATCTCCCGCAAGTCTGACAACCCCTCGATCACTCGAGACGTATCTGGTGAAGGTGTGCAGCAAGCGCTGCTGAAGCTGATTGAGGGCACGCTCGCCTCGGTGCCGCCACAAGGTGGTCGCAAGCACCCACAGCAAGAATTTTTGCAAGTCGATACCCGCAGCATTTTGTTTATTTGTGGCGGCGCGTTTGCCGGTCTTGAGAAAGTGATCCGCGATCGCACTGAGAAAGGCGGCATTGGCTTTGCCGCCGACGTGCGGGCAAAAGATTCTGAGGCTGTGCTCGGAGACGTTTTGCACCAAACAGAGGCTGAGGATCTGGTCCAGTACGGTTTGATCCCCGAATTTGTCGGTCGACTGCCGGTGATTGCCACGCTTGAAGAGCTCGACGAGGACGCCTTGGTGCGCATCCTGAAAGAGCCCAAGAACGCGTTGACCAAGCAGTATGAAAAGCTGTTCAAGATCGACGGCATTGAGCTTGAATTCCGCGAAGACGCGCTTTACTCGCTCGCGAAGAAAGCGGCTGAACGCAAAACCGGTGCACGGGGGTTGCGTACCATCCTCGAAGGCGTTTTGCTCGACACCATGTACGAGACGCCGTCAGAAGAAGGAATCAAGAAAATCGTTGTGGACGACGCTGTTGTTCGCGGCGAAGCTCAGCCTTACAAAGTGTATGGCGCGTCAGAGGATGCTGCCAACGAGAAGTCTGCTTTTCGCAAAGCGGCATCTGACGACTGAACAATGCCAGTGTACGGCGAGTGATTCACATCGAGTCACTCTCCGCCATTTGATCGCACTGCCGCCCCCCGGCAATCCGTGCGTTTGGTAACATGACCAATTCGGTGAGGTGACCCTGCGACACAGCAGGGTGCTCGCCTCCATTGCCCCCGTTTTAGGAGTTTCTGCATGCCGTCTGAATCCGACACGCAGTTTTTGCCGGTTTTGCCGCTGCGAAATGTGGTGATCTACCCGCACATGGTGACGCCGTTGTTTGTCGGGCGCGAGAAGTCTATCGCTGCACTCGACGCGGCAATGGCCGATGACAAGCGCGTATTTCTAGTTGCGCAGTGCAGCTCAGATGTTGATGATCCGACCATTGACGATGTATTCGCCAAGGGCACCGTCGCCAATGTTCTGCAATTGCTTAAATTGCCAGATGACACGGTCAAGGTTTTGGTTGAAGGCGAGAGCCGAGCCGCGGTGAAACGCTTGGACGTCTCAGAAGACGGCTACCTGCTTGGGCAGGTTGAGCTCCTCGAAGAGCCCGAAGAAGACAACGACAAAGAAATCTCGGTCATGACCAAGTCTGTCCGAGAACTGTTTGAGCAGTACGTCAAGGTGCATAAAAAAGTGCCCTCAGAAGTGCTGCCAACCTTGGACGGTATCGACAACCCGTCGCGGCTCGTCGACACCATCGCCGTCCACATGTCGCTCCAGCTCGAACAAAAGCAAGCTGTGCTTGAGACGCTTGGAGTCAGTGCGCGCTTTGAAAAGGTCATGGGCCTGATCGAAGGCGAGCTCGATGTCATGCAAGTCGAGAAGCGCATCCGTGGGCGGGTGAAGCAGCAGATGGAGAAGAGTCAGCGCGAGTATTATTTGAATGAGCAAATGAAGGCCATTCAAAAAGAGCTCGGCGACATGGAGGACACCCCTAACGAGCTCGAAGATCTCAGCCGGCGTGTTCAAGAAGCGGGGATGCCACAAGAGGCTTTCGATAAAGCGCAATCAGAACTTGGCAAATTGCGGCAGATGTCGCCGATGTCGGCTGAAGCCACCGTTGTGCGCAACTACATTGATACCCTGCTTGGTGTGCCCTGGGTCAAGCGCAGCCGTGTCAAAGCCGATTTGTCCGCCGCGCAAAAAATTCTTGACCGCGATCACTTCGGCCTTGAAAAGGTGAAAGAGCGGATTCTCGAGTACCTCGCGGTGCAAAAGCGCGTGCGCAAACTCAAAGGGCCGATTCTGTGTTTGGTCGGACCTCCAGGCGTGGGTAAGACCTCGCTTGGTCGGTCGCTCGCCGCATCCACTGGCCGTAAATTCGTCCGAATGTCGCTTGGCGGCTTGCGCGACGAGGCTGAGATTCGCGGTCACCGCCGCACATACATCGGTTCGATGCCCGGTAAAATTGTCCAAAATTTGAGTAAAGTTGGAACGCGCAATCCGCTGATGCTGCTCGATGAAATCGACAAAATGTCGATGGATTTTCGTGGAGATCCGTCGTCGGCCATGCTCGAAGTACTCGACCCGGAACAGAACAGCAGCTTTGCCGATCACTACCTCGAAGTTGATGTCGATTTGTCCGATGTGATGTTTGTGGCCACGGCAAACTCATTGAACATTCCAGCGCCCTTGCTTGATCGCATGGAAGTGATTCGGATCGCGGGTTACACCGAAAACGAAAAGCTCAATATCGCTAGACGCTACTTGCTGCCAAAAGCGATCAAGGAGACTGGCCTGAAAGCCGACGAGCTCTCTGTCTCCGATGACGAAATGCTGAGCACGATTCGCTATTACACCCGCGAGGCCGGCGTTCGTGGTCTAGAACGTGAACTCAATAAGCTCTGTCGAAAAGCGGTTAAAGACATTTTGACCGGTGAGCAGACTGCGCCAATCGAGGTGGATGCGAGCTTGCTTGAAAGCTATTTAGGCGTTCAGAAGTACCGCTACGGATTGGCCGAGCAGAATGATCAGATTGGTCAAGTGACTGGATTGGCTTGGACTGAAGTGGGTGGTGAATTACTGACCATTGAGGCTGGAGTGGTCAGCGGCAAGGGCAAGTTGCATATCACAGGGCAGCTTGGCGACGTCATGCAGGAGTCTATCCAAGCGGCTCATACAGTGGTGCGCTCGCGAGCTCAGAGCCTGGGCCTGACAGCAAACTTCTACGAGAAATTGGACATTCACATTCACGTCCCTGAAGGTGCCACGCCCAAAGACGGTCCCAGTGCGGGTATCGGCATGTGCACCGCGATGGTCTCTGCATTGACCAGCATTCCTGTACGTTGTGATGTCGCCATGACTGGGGAGATCACCTTGCGAGGTGAAGTGTTGCCAATTGGTGGTCTCAAAGAGAAGCTGCTTGCGGCCAACCGAGGTGGTATCACACAAGTGATCATCCCGTTCGAAAACGAGAAAGATCTGGCCGAAGTGCCAAAGGACATTCTCGATGGGTTGAACGTGGTTGCCGTGCGCTGGATTGATGAGGTGCTCGCCTTGGCATTGACAGATCATCCCAAGCCACTTGATGCCGAGACGCTCGACGTTGTCGATGTCGACGCGGTTGCTAAGGAAACCGATAAGACTCAGTTGCCCAAGCACTGAGTTGGCATACGTGGCGCGACCGTGGGTGAATTTCTCACTCTGTAATTTGCGAGTTTTCGCATAATTCTGGGAGAGTCGCGTATAATTCAGGCATTGGTGAAGGTCGTATGATCTGTTACCTGTGGTGAGTTGCGAGATGTAACAACCCCAGTGGCCAGCGGCTTCCTTGTCCTGTCACGTGGCAAACGCGTGACCTCGCCCGTGCCGGATGATGTCCTGCCGGTGTGGGCACTTCCACAATATTTAACGAGGGTACTTAAGTGAACAAATCTGAATTGGTCGATGCGATCGCCGACAAATCTGAGCTTTCTCGCGCTGACGCTGGTCGTGCGTTGGACGCGCTTACATCAGTTGTTTCTGACGCGTTGAAAGGCGGTGATCAGGTGGCATTGACTGGCTTTGGCACCTTCCTCAGCCGCCGTCGTGAAGCCCGCGAAGGCCGTAACCCTAAGACCGGTGAGACCATCCAAATCGCTGCAGCAAATGTTCCTGCATTCAAAGCTGGTAAAGCGTTAAAAGATGCCGTAAACTAGTCGGCTTGGGTGCTTAGCTCAGTTGGGAGAGCATCGCCCTTACAAGGCGAGGGTCGGGGGTTCAAGTCCCTCAGCACCCACCAAAGCATTCTGGAGCGGTAGTTCAGTTGGTTAGAATACCGGCCT
>CALAMQ010000040.1 GCA_937925815.1 uncultured Granulosicoccaceae bacterium
CTCGCTCGGGGCGGCGTCCGTCACAACTGGCGTACCACGTTGATCATTTCAATCAACACGCCACCCGCTTCACTGCCCTTGTTGCCGGCCTTGCTGCCAGCACGCTCGATAGCCTGCTCGATGTTTTCGGTCGTGAGTACGGCGTTGATCACCGGAAGGCTGTGTTCCAGCGACACCTGCGCGAGGCCCTTGTTGCACCCGTCGGCCACGGCCTCGTAGTGGGTGGTCGAGCCGCGTATTACCGCGCCCAGGGCGATCAGACCATCGTAGTCGCCACTCGCGGCCATTTTGTCGAGTACCAGCGGCAACTCGAACGCACCGGGCACCCGCACGACCGTGATGTCTGCTACGTCGACGCCGCCACGCCGCAGTGTGTCCAGCGCTCCGGCCAGCAAGCTTTCGACCACAAAGGCGTTGAAGCGCGCAACTGCAATGCCAACCTTGGCACCCTCGATGGAAAGCTTGCCCTCGATCAAGCGGTAGTCGGTCATGGGAGTGTCCTCAAGGTTCAACGAATTCGGTAATTTCAAGATCAAAGCCGGCCAGACCGTGAAAGGTCTTGGGCGAACTCAACAGTCGCATGCGCCGCACGCCGAGATCCGACAGGATCTGAGCGCCGATACCCAGCGTGCGGTAGTTGTCATCAGGGTCCTGCGCATCCCCCTGCGCATCGGCACCGAGCTGTACTTGCTGAATGCGGCGCGCGAGGTCGCCCGCCTGTGCCGGGGGACGCACCAGCAACACCACACCTTCGCCCTCCTCGGCGACCCGCCGCAAGGCCTGACGCAGCGACCAGCTGCCCGGCGACACCGCGCCCAGCGCATCACAGAGCAGGTCTTCCACCTGTACGCGTACCAGCGTCGGTGCGTCGCCATCGAGCGCACCGCGCACCAACGCGAGGTGCAGACCGTTCTCCATCACGTCCTGGTAGGCCAGCACCTGAAACGGGCCGTGTTCGGTGTCGAGCTGGCACTCCGCGACCCGTTCGACAGTGCGCTCGTTGGCCATGCGGTAGCGGATCAGATCATCGATGGTGCCGATTTTGATGTCATGCTCTCGGGCGAACACTTCGAGGTCCGCGCGACGGGCCATGCTGCCGTCTTCATTGAGTATTTCGACAATCGTCGCGGCGGGCTCAAAGCCCGCCAAGCGCGCGAGATCACAGCCGGCTTCAGTGTGGCCAGCGCGCGCGAGTACACCGCCTGGGCGCGCCATGATCGGGAAGATGTGACCGGGCTGAACGATGTCTTCAGGCTTTGCCTCAGCGGCGACCGCAGCCTGAATGGTGCGTGCACGGTCGGCGGCCGAAATGCCGGTGCTGACACCCTCGGCGGCCTCAATCGAGACGGTGAAATTGGTGCTAAAGGCCGCATTGTTCTCGCCAACCATCAGCGGCAGGCGCAATTGGCGACAGCGCTCCTGGGTCAGCGTCAGGCAAATCAGCCCGCGCCCAAAGCGCGCCATGAAATTGATGTGGTCAGCGTTGACACACTCGGCCGGCATCACGAGGTCGCCCTCGTTCTCGCGGTTTTCATCGTCCATGAGAATGACCATCCGCCCGGCCTTGAGGTCGGCGATCAATTCTTCAATGCTGTTCAGTGCTGCCACGGGGGCCTCGGGAGAGCGCGTACTAACCCACCATTATGGCACGGCAGGCGGCGCTAGCAGAGTGATCGCACTGCTTTGAGGTGCGCCGCACAAGGTTGGCATGGCCAAATCAGATCAGCGCCGGATTTTTGGTGCGCACTCGGGCATTTCGAGCCGCAGCGGCACGGCACCGCGCTCGGCCCGTAGCCTGCGCTCCTCCTCGACAACTTCATCTGGGAACTGCCCCATAAAACAGCAGCACACATTGTCATCGATCATGGTCCGCGGGCCGTGTGGGTGACCTATGTGGCGGTAGACACCGTGACTATGGCCATGACTGTGCCCGTGATCGTGACTGTGGCTATGTGAATGCGTGTGGCCGTGGTCATGCGCGGCGGCGCCAGCCTCATCGTCTTCTGGGTCTGTGTTCGGCTGGAACTCCGCGTGGTGGTGGTGCACATCGACCTCTCCGCTGGCGAGACGCCGTTTAAACGAAGCCATCAGGTTGTTGTCATCGACAAACTCGCCCACCCGCGCCTCTTCAATGCGTGCAGCAAAGGTCCGGATGACATGGTCTTGGTCTTTGAGGTAACCCGCTTTGAGGAACTCCACATCCGGGTGCAACTTGGCCACTTCATCGACGTAGTTGTAAATACGCCCAATCAACCGGCCGGTAAACAGAAAGTACGGCGCAACAACCACCCGCTTGAAGCCGAGTTTGAGCGCCATCTCCAGTCCGCGCCCAACCGAGGGATAGGTCACGCCGGAATAGACCGTCTCCGACCAGCCAAAGCCAAGCTTCTCGCTCAGGATGCGGCAGAGTTTGGCGGCTTCCGCGTTCGCCAAGGTGTCTGAGGTGCCACGCCCGACCACCACCAACATGGTGTCGTAGAGATCGCCGTCGTGCACGTGATCGACCCCGAGCGACTCTAGGATTCTCGCTTCAAACGCCGCAATCATGCTTGGGTGCAAACCGAGCTCACGCCCGTAGTCAATCTGCAAGCCCGGGTGCTTGTCCTGGTAGGTGGTCAACACCGAGGGAATGTCATTGCGCGCGTGGGTCGCGGCAAACAGCATGCCTGGCACCGCGAGTATGCGCTCAACACCCGCCGCCACCAACGCATCCAGGCCCATGTGAATGTTGGGTGCTGAGTACTCGAGGAAACCGTATTCAACAGGCACGTCTGGGTAGTGCGCCCGCAGGCCTTTGGCGAGCAGGCCAAATTCTGACTCTGCGGCTTTCGAGCGGCTGCCGTGGCCGCAAATCATGATGCCGGTTTTGCTCATTGTGAAGGCGTCCTGTCTCGCTTGTGTTTGGGTCTAAGGTAATGCGGGTGATCCGCATGGTAGAGATGACTGTCTTGGAACTCGGCGTCGTCCGCCAAAACGTGGCCAACCATGACCAAGGCAGTGCGCGCGATGCCGCTTCGAAACATTGTCTCGCGCAAGGTACCGAGCGTACACCGCACGATGCGCTCGTCCGGCCAGCTCACCTTGTATACCACGGCAACCGGGCAGTCCGCGCCATAGTGTGGTGTGAGCTCTGATTCGATCAGCGCGAGATTGCGCATCGACAAATGTATCGCAAGCGTGGCACGAGAGCGCCCAAGCGTTGCGAGGTCTTCTCCCTCTGGCATGCCGGTGGAGTTGCGCGACGTGCGAGTGATGATCACGGTCTGACTGATGTCTGGCAGCGTCAGTTCTTTTCCGAGTGCAGCCGACGCCGCGGCAAAAGCCGGGACACCTGGGCAAATTTCAAAATCGATACCCGCCGCGTCCAGTCGGCGGATTTGCTCGCCAATGGCGCCGTAGAGCGAGGGGTCGCCTGAGTGCACACGCGCGACATCCTGACCCGCAGCGTGAGCCTGCTCGATCAATTCCATGATTTGATCGAGGTGCAAGGGCGCGGTGTCGACCACCGTTGCGCCCTCACTTGCGTGTTCAAGCACTTCGGTTGGCACCAGAGAGCCCGCGTACAACACACTGGGACACGCCGCGATCAACTTGGCGCCGCGCAAAGTGAGCAGGTCCGCCGCCCCAGGCCCCGCACCGATAAAATAGACCGTCACAATTCCACTCCTGCTTTTCGGTTGTAGCCGCGCGGTGTGTACACCCACTCGCCGCCATCGCCACGCGGTATCGCCCGCGACTGACTCGAGCCCACCAACACAACCGTAAACATATCAACTTGGGTTGAATCGAGCTCGCCAAGGGTCGTGGTGGTCACTGACTCCTCCGCGCGCCCGAGCTGACGTGCCAGCACCACGGGGGTGCTCGCGGGCCTGCCACTGAGTAATATCTCGCGCGCCTTGGGCAACTGCCAGTCCCGTTTTTTGGATACGGGGTTGTAAAACGCGACAACGAAATCGCCCATTGCAGCGGCTTCCAATCGTTTCTCAATCACGACCCACGGGGTGAGCAGGTCCGACAGCGAGATCGCGCAAAAGTCATGACCGATCGCAGCCCCGATGCGGGCTGACGCCGCTTGCAGCGCGGTGATGCCCGGGGTTGTCACAATCTCCACCCGCCGCCACGCGTCAACGCCACCGCGTTCAACCAGTTCAAACACCAACGCCCCCATGGCGTAGACCCCGGGGTCGCCAGAGCACACCAAGCCCACCGTTTTGCCCTCAGCCGCAAGCTCAAGCGCCCGGCGCGAACGCAGCTCCTCTTCCCCAAGCGAAAAGCTGTGCACCGTTTTGTTGGCAGCGGCGGCGCCGAGCAAATCGACGTAATAACCGTAAGCGACAAGATCGGTGCACTCGGCGAGCACGCGGTCAACAGCCGGCAGCCGCCAGTCCGCTTGGCCGGGGCCGGTGCCAATCAAGTGCAAGCTGCCGCGCGGCTGACCGAAAGAAACCGCGTCAAACACGCCCTCTGCGCGAGCAGCCACCGCACAGGTGGCGCGTGCGGACTTGCATTTTTCCATCGCCAAGTGACCGTCGGCGCCAACGGCGGCAAGGGCCGCCCCCTCGGCGACACCGGGCACACCGACCTCGCTCTCGACCACGTCCGACGGGTTTGCCAGGCGTGCGCGCTCGCGCGCGAGTGTTGGCGCATCAAAAAAGCGCGCTGGCACGCCGAGTCTTGCTGCCAACTCGTGCACCGCGGGCTCATCGGATTTGAGGTCGAGCGACACCACAGCGGCAATCGAGGCCGGCGAAATATCAGCGGACTTTAGGCTGGACGTCACCAGCTCGACCAACTCATCGGGATCGCAGCCCCGTTCGCAGCCAACACCGAGCACGTGGCACTGCGGTGCGTAGTGCAAGCAACCTGGCTCCGAATCGAGATTTGAGGCAGTGACGCGGATAGAGAGGGCGTCGCCACCTTGCGGCAGCGTGTTCACGCCCTCGCCGACCACCGGCGGCGCATCGCTGCCGTCACAGAGTGTCTCCCCAGCGAGCAAACGCGAGACCGCGTTCGGGTAGTGCTCAGGGGTTGCCAAGCGGTAGCCTGGCAGGGGTTCATCCAACGCCACGCCCAGCGTCACATCCGCGGCCGTAGTGATCGCAGCGTGGGCACCGAGGTGATCGGCCAGCTGGCGCGCTAGCGCATTCGCGCCGCGGTGTCCGCCGATCAAGGGCACAACACTGGAGCCGTCACTCGCGACACTGAGCACGGGCGGTTCCAGATGTTTGTCCGCGAGCACAGGGCCAAGACACCGTACAGCAATGCCACTTGAGCAGACCGCAACGATGGTCACACCCTCGCGATACAAGCTTGGCAACAAGACGCTAGCGAGTTTGAAATGCTCGTCGCACCAATCCACCCGGCCAACACGGCCGTAGACACGCGCCTCTGGCAGCAACGCTTTCAATTGACGCACAACGGGCTCAGCCACGTTGGCGAGCGTCACAATTGCGGTTCTCACAGCGGGTCTCCCTGGCGCTTGTTGACTTGGATCAAAGAAAAATACGGGGCGGTGTCGGCATCGAGTTCATTGAGCGCAAGGCAGCGCTGCTGTGCGGTACCGATGCGCTCCATGTAGACCGCATTCTCGGTCAAGCCCGCGGCGTCAATCACGCCACGCACCTTGGCCAAGTGCCGCCCCACTTTGAGAAACACCAGGTTGTCGTGCTCAGCGAGTAAACTTGCCAACCGCGTCTCGGCAAGCGGCGCTGGCACCACCGCAAAGCTCTCAGTCAGCGATGCCAACGGACGTGCTGAAAGCGCGCCGCCAGCCATGACCGACGACACGCCTGGCACCACTTCACAGGTAAATGCATTGGCGAGACGTGCGTGCAAATACATGAAAGAGCCGTAAAAGAACGGGTCTCCTTCACACAGCACAACGACGTCCTCACCCGCTTCTAACACCGGCGCGAGCGTGGCTGCCGCCTCGTCATAAATGGCTTTGACAGGAAACCGGTTGCTTTGCATCGGTATCCGAATTGCGTGCTCTGGCACCCCTTCTGGCAAATACTGCTCGACAATGTCACGCGCAAAACTCGACCCCGTATCCGGGGCCGGGTAGGCAATCAACGCCGCAGAGCGGATCAAGCGCAGCGCTTTGAGTGTCAGCAGTTCTGGGTCCCCAGGACCCACACCTACCCCATAGAGCGTACCAGCCGCCCTGCCATCAATTGCCATCAAAGGGCATCCCGTATAAGGCTGAAAAGCCGATCAATCCGTAGGCGACCAGTCGAAACAAGCGCTCTCGTTCAGGCTTGAACAAACACGCTCCCAACCAGCACGCGGCCATATAGGGCGCAATCAAGAGCGCGCCGAGTAACATGGGTTCGAGAATCAACATCCCAAATGCAGCAAAAATTATAAAGAGCATCGCGTCGAACAAAATGAGATAGAGATTCACTGTCGCGCGGACTTCCGCGGCCGCCCCCGGACCACTCATGTACAACAGAATCACCGGTGGGCCGGGCAAGGCTGCGACGCCGCCGAGGAATCCGCCGAGGCCGCCAACACCCGCGACGCCAGCTTTCGAGAGATAGCGTGTAAACCGCCAGCCCGAGACCAACACTGCAAGCAACACTAAGGTCAGACCCGACACACCCCACTGAAAAACCGTGGGCTCCACGCGGGTGAGCAACAGCGCGCCGGCGGGCGCGCAGACAACCAAACCCAACACAAGCATCCCAAGATCGACTCGCCTCGCTCTACGCAACGACTCGGGCACCAGCGGCAGCGGTCCGATTAAGTCGAATACCACAATGGTCAGCACCACCCAAACCGGAGGCAAAACCAGCGCCGCGAGTGGCACAAACACCATACCGGTGCCAAAGCCCGCAAAGCCACGCACCAGACCCGCCAGCATCACAGCGGCCACCAACCACAGCAGATCCGGTCCGCTCACACTGGGCAGCCATTGCGCGATCACTTGCATTCGATCTCGACTGAATATTGCAACACCGACATCGACGG